>JABZHU010000101.1:0-4774 GCA_015258705.1 Atopobium sp.
TCGGTATTCGGTATTCGGTATTCGGTATTCGGTATTCGGTATTCGGTATTCGGTATTCGGTAAATGGTAACCAAACAAAAAACCAGCTCTCCGCATACATGTGTGAAGAGCTGGTCATTTACTAGTAACAATTTGCCTCGTTGTCTTACGATTCCTTTGGCTGCATCGGGTCGCCCTCGGCTTTGGCGTCAGAAGAAGTAGAGCTTGGCATACCAAGCAGACGCTGCATCACCATCTCTGGGCTAGTCTCGCTATAACGAACAAGCGAGGTGATGCGCTCACGCATGTGATACTCGTGGAGCTCATCCTCAAGCACGCGAATGCGTTCACGCAGCTCATCGATAAGATCGTCCTTCTCGAGAGCTCGTTCACGCATGTCCAAAATGCGCACAACACCAGCAAGGTTGATGCCCTCGTCCGTCAGCTTTGAGACAAGATTGAGACGGTCAATGTCCGCGCGAGAATACAGGCGCGTGTTGCCCCTGGAACGGCCAGGGTTGATCAGGCCCTTCTGCTCGTACACGCGCAGCGTCTGCGGATGCATGCCCGTGAGCTCGGCCGCAACGCTAATCATGTAGAGCGGCTTGTTACGACCGTCATCCTTCTTTCGAGCCATTACCGCTCCTCTCGGTAGCTGCGCTCGTCGGCATCAAGCAGCGCCTGAAGAGCGTCTCGCTCCTTCTTGGAAAGTTTTGTTGGAACCTTGACGTCCACCGAAACATACAGCGCGCCACGAGTTGCAGGATCCTTCACGCGAGGAGCACCCAAGTTCTTAAATCTGAACGTCTTTCCGCTCTGCGTACCTGCAGGAACCTTGAGTCGCACCGTAGTTCCGTCAGGCGTTGGCACGTCAACCGAGGTGCCCAAAGCCGCCTCGTAGATGCTCACTGGCAGCTTCATGCGCACGTCAGCGCCATCTCGCGAGAAGACCGGATGAGCTGCAACATTGATGGTAACCACAAGGTTGCCTCGTGGACCGCCATTTACGCCGTACTCGCCACGCTTCTTGTAGCGCAGCTTCATGCCATCGTAAGCGCCTGCTGGCACCTTAATGGTCAGCGACTGCTCCTCACCAGTTGAAGGCACGCGATACGTTGCCTTGCGAGAAGTGCCTTTAAACGCCTCGTCAAACGATACGTTTACGGACATAGTCAGATCGCTGCCTGCAACTGGACGGTTTGCTCGCCCACCAAAGATGTCGGCAAAGTCAAAGCCGCCAGCTCCCGCACCCGCGCCGCCGCCAAAGCCGTTAAAGAAATCGGCAAAGTTGGCGCCGTTTACGTTGGTGGTGTAGGTGTAGCCGCCCTGGCGACCACCAAATCCACCTCCAGGAATGCCGCCAAACGCGAGCATCTGGTCATACTCCTGGCGCTTCTTATCATCAGAGAGCGTGTTGTACGCTTCCGAAATCTCTTTGAACTTGGCCTCATCGCCACCCCTATCAGGGTGGTATTTAGCTGCAAGTTTCCTAAACGCTTTTTGAATATCAGACTTCGAGGCGTCGCGCTTCACGCCAAGAACATCATAAAAAGTCTTACTACCTGCCATTCAGCACGGCCTCCTCTCTAAAACTACTCTGCCTTACTCGGTTGTGCCATTTGCGGCAGCGCCGTCTGCGGCAGCACCATCTGCGCCGTCTGTGGCTTCTTGCTCTACTGGACGCTTTGGGCCACCGTGAGTAACAACAACCATCGCAGTGCGAATATCCTTGCCTCCCATGCGATAACCCTTTTGGTACACCTGAGCGACGGTCTCATCATACGCCTGGGTATCCTCAATCTGACTCACTGCCTGGTGAGAAAGAGGATCAAAGGCCTCGCCCACAGGGTTAACTACCTCAACACCTTCTTTGTTCAAGACGCCCACAAGCTTATTGCATACTGCGGAGACACCCTCAACAAACTGTTTGGCTGCAGGGTCGGTCAAGTTATCCGCGTGCTCAATGGCGCGCTCCAGGTCGTCAATAACGGGGAGAAGGTCAACTACCAGCTTCTCTGTTGCACGCTGACGCTCATCAAGGCGCTCCTGAGCAGTACGACGACGGTAGTTATCCCAGTCAGCCTGCAGACGCAGGAAGCGATCATTTGCCTCAGCTGCCTGCTGCTTTGCTGCCTCTATCTGGTCAGAGACCGAGTCCAGCTCGTTCTGCAGGCGGTCGCGCTCCTGAGCTGCACGCTGAGCGTCAGCAGCAATCTCTGCCTCAGCCGTCTCTTCTCCACGACGAATTGCCTCAGCAACCATCTCTTCTTCGGTCATCGGACGGCCTGCCCCAGCCACGCCAGCTGCGCCGTTGGCAGCGGATTCGTTGCCATCAAGCGTCTGACTTGCGGAACCATCCCCCACAACGCCGACGGCGCCTACGGTTTCATCACCGTTATTCTCGTTATCAAAGGTAGTGTCAACCTTGTTCTGATCTGCTGTTGTCACTGCCATCACCTCCCTATGTGTAGAAGGCGGCCAAACGTTTCCGCCAGCCGCCTCCGAGTCATATCACATTGTCTACCAGCTGCTGCACCAAGTTACCCAAGCGCATATGCCGAGAAACTCAGATTAGTTCTGGTTCTTATCGTCGTCGACAACCTCGTAGTCTGCATCAACAACATCTGGCTCAGAAGGGTTGCTTGCTGCGCCGTTGTTACCAGCGGTCTGAGCCTGAGCGTCTGCGTAGACAATCTCTGCGAGCTTCTGACCAACCTCGGTGAGCTTCTCGCCAGCCTTCTTGATTGCCTCAATGTCGGAGCCATCAAGCGCGGCCTTTGCCTCAGCAACTGCCTCTTCAACAGCCTTCTTCTGATCCTCAGGAACCTTATCGCCAAGGTCTTTGACGGTCTGCTCGGTGCTATATGCCAGGGAGTCTACCTGGTTGCGGACCTCAATCTCGTCCTTGCGCTTCTTGTCTTCCTCGGCGTGGGACTCTGCATCCTTGACCATGCGGTCAACTTCGTCGTCGGACAGAGCAGTGGAGCCAGAAATGGTGATCTCCTGGGACTTGTCAGTTGCCTTGTCCTTAGCGGTGACCTTCAGGATGCCGTTTGCGTCGATGTCAAAGGTAACCTCAATCTGAGGGATACCACGCTGAGCAGCAGGAATGCCGGTAAGGTTGAACTTACCAAGGCTCTTGTTGTCAGAAGCCATCTCACGCTCGCCTTGGAGGACGTGAATCTCAACGGAAGTCTGGTTATCAGCTGCAGTGGAGTAAACCTTTGTGCTGGAGGTTGGGATGGTGGTGTTGCGGTCGATGACCTTGTCAACAACGCCGCCGAGGGTCTCAACACCCAGGGACAGTGGAGTTACGTCCAGCAGCAGGATGCCGGAAACGTCGCCGGTAAGAACGCCACCCTGAACAGCTGCACCGTCTGCAACAACCTCGTCTGGGTTAACGGACATGTTAGGCTGCTTGCCGGTCATGCTCTTGACCAGGTCCTGAACAGCTGGCATACGAGTGGAGCCGCCGACCAGAATGACCTCGCTGACATCGGAGAGCTGAAGGCCTGCGTCCTGGAGTGCCTTGGTTACAGGAGCCTTGCAGCGGTCGAGAAGATCGCGGGTGATGCGCTCAAACTCTGCACGAGTCAGGGTGTAGTCAAGGTGCTTAGGACCAGATGCGTCTGCAGTGATGAATGGCAGGTTAATCTGTGCCTGCTGAGCGCTGGAGAGCTCCTTCTTGGCGTTCTCTGCAGCCTCCTTGAGGCGCTGAAGTGCCATTGGATCCTTGCGGAGGTCAATGCCGTTATCGGAGTTGAACTTGTCTGCAAGCCAGTCGATAACGCGCTGATCCCAGTCGTCGCCGCCCAGGTGGTTGTCACCGTTGGTTGCAAGAACCTCAACAACGCCGTCTGCAAGGTCAAGCAGGGAGACGTCGAAAGTACCACCACCGAGGTCGAAGACAAGAACCTTGTGGTCCTGGTCCTTCTTGTCCAGACCGTAAGCAAGAGCTGCTGCGGTTGGCTCGTTGACGATACGCTGAACGTTGAGGCCAGCAATCTTACCTGCGTCCTTGGTTGCCTGACGCTGTGCGTCGTTGAAGTATGCTGGGACAGTGATGACAGCGTCGGTTACAGGCTCACCGAGGTACTTCTCGGCGTCTGCCTTCATCTTTGCAAGGGTCATAGCGCTGATTTGCTCTGGGGTGTAGTCAACGCCCTCAATCTCGACGACTGCACGACCGTCGGTGCCAGCCTTAACCTTGTAAGGGACAGTCTTGATCTCAGACTGAACCTCGTCAAACTTGCGACCCATGAAACGCTTGATGGAGAAGACAGTGTTTACAGGGTTGGTGACAGCCTGGTTCTTTGCTGCCTTACCAACAATGCGGTCACCGTCAGCACGAAAGCCAACGACGGAAGGAGTTGTGCGATCTCCCTCTGCGTTAACGATAATAGTTGGCTCTCCACCCTCGAGGACAGCCATAGCTGAGTTTGTAGTACCCAGGTCAATTCCAAGAATCTTACCCATTGTGAATCATCCTTTCCTATGTACGTGTTCCGTTTGGCGAGAAACCCACAGGTAAATGACCTGAAAAGAGGCACAAGCTAACCGTGAACACATACCGTGTTTCTGCTTTACGGTTTTGCTTATACCCCTATGTCTGACTTATATACATAATCTAAGTCAGTTTGTAGTAGATTTTTTCACCGACGTTTTGTAGCCGCTGGTGGAATTGTAACTATTAGTTTTTAAATAAAAAACTATTTTATTTAAAAGGAGGTTTTATGAATACTAATAGCTTTAAAGATAAAGATTTCTTTTATCCAACCAGTTCGGCAGACTTTAA
>JABZHU010000234.1:0-1063 GCA_015258705.1 Atopobium sp.
CACACCTTCATAGGAGATGTCTTTTTGGCCCACTACATCTTCAACCAGGGGCTGTTCGTCCAAAATATCCAAAACACGGTTGCCTGCAGCAAACGTACTGGTCAGGGTTGTACCAAGTGCTGCCAAAGCCACAACAGGCCCAAACGAACTCATCAATGCAATGGTGACAATGAAAGCTTCATTCATAAGAATCTGCTGGTGATAGGCCAGGTAGAACGAACTAAAGAACATGACTAGTGTTGCGGCAAGAATGACCGTTGAGGTGATCGCATCGTTGACACCAAATGCCTTCTTAACTGCCTGCTGTCTGTCGCTTAACTGATCAGCAAGCTTACTGGAGCTCTCAAGCATTTGAGTGCCCGTGTTGTATTGCAGAATCTCGTCAAGACCACGCAGGTTATCAAGGGTAACCGTCGAGAGCTTACCAGCAAGATCTCTTGCCTCAGCAGAGTCTTGCTCGGAGCGCTTAGACATAGCAAGCGGAATTGCCACGCCAACTACCAGGTAAGAAACAAGTGCAATAACACCCAAAATCCAGTTGGTACTGCCAACAATAAACCACACCATAACAATGCAGAACACAACCGCAATGCAGATAGGCGAGATAGTGTGTGCGTAGAAAACCTCAAGCAGCTCAATGTCTGAGGTAATGACGCTCATCAGGTTGCCCTTATTTTTGACCTCAAGCTTTGCAGGGGCAAGCTTTCTGAGCGCCGTGAACACACGGTCTCTAATAAGCGCAAGTAGTTTAAACGCAATAAAGTGGTTGCATTCCTGCTCGGCATAGCGCAGCAGACCGCGGACCAGGGCAAACAAAAGCATGCCACCAAAAAGCAGCACCATAGGAGAAGATGAAGCAAATCCCATAGCGCTGAGCAGCGCATATGCTCCAAAAATGCTGATGAACGTGGCGGTAAGGTTACCCAAAACGCCCATCAAAATTGCAAGTATCATAAAGCCAGCCAGCGGACGAACCAGCCCCACCAGTCTCAGCATAATAGTGAGCGCACTACGGCGAGAAGTACGTGCAGTTGTGGCGCTGTTCTTAACTTCTGTTTTCATT
>JABZHU010000235.1:0-1058 GCA_015258705.1 Atopobium sp.
AATGATGGATCATCAAACTCACGAACAGCCGCCCAAGCTGCATCAGTATCCAGCAAATTGTTGTAAGACAAAGGCTTACCCTGAAGCTGTTGGGCGTTTGCTAAAGAGTGTGCAGGGGCACCAGGCATTTTGTAAAACGCTGCGGACTGCTGAGGATTTTCTCCGTAACGAAGATCCTGTTCTTTTGTTGCCTTTACCAGCAGAGTCTCTGGGAATTTACTCTGCTCTAATTCAACTACACCAGAAAGGTATGCGGCAATAGCGCCATCGTATGCGGCCGTTGTCTTAAATACCTTCAAAGCAAGTTGCTGGCGAGAAGCCCTTGTAGTTGCACCGTCATTGGAGCGCATCTCATCAAGAACACGAACATAATCTGCTGGATCAACAACAACCGTAACAAAATCATTATTCTTTGCAGCAGAGCGGAGCATTGAAGGTCCGCCAATATCGATGTGCTCAATTGCATTTTCTAGTGTCACTGATGGATCAGCTACAGTCTTCTCAAACTCGTAAAGGTTAACGCAGACCAGGTCAATCATGCCGATACCGTTGTTCTCTGCATCTGCAACATGACCGGGATTATCTCTGCGACATAAGAGGCCACCGTGAACGCGAGGATGCAATGTCTTGACGCGGCCGTCCATCATCTCTGGAAATCCGGTATAAGACTCAATGGGAACTACAGGCACACCAGCCTCTTCGAGGATTTTTGCGGTTCCACCTGTTGAAATTACCTCTACACCAAACTCTTTAGTAAGAGCCTGTGCAAATTCAACAATACCTGTTTTGTCTGTTACCGAGATTAGCGCACGTTTGATAGGGGCCTCAGCCATTGCCGCTCCTTTGTGTTTGACACTTACTATCAGAAACACCTACAGCCTATCAGCTGCAAAACACTACGTACTAGATGTAAACAAACTTGAAACTATTCTATAATCTTCCGCTGTAAAAACGCATGAAAGGAACTATTTCATATGTCTGCCGATACTCCAATCATAGTCCCCTTCGAAGATACTGACTTACCAGAACTTATCTCAATCGTTGAACGCGTCTGGTAC
>JABZHU010000236.1:0-1052 GCA_015258705.1 Atopobium sp.
AGCTAGCAGGGGAGACGTATCTTCCAAAAATAGATGGTCCTGTGGTTGCTGAATCGAGCGGACCATTTGACAGGATTGGTGTTCTTCAAGACGCAGAGCAGCCAAGCGTCCAATCTGTTCTTGACGTTATCGACGCCACCTTTAAATATCAGAATAGTACTGATGGTGTAGAGCGCGTTTCTCTCAGTTTGCATCCTGGTGAGCTTGTTGCCCTTGTGGGTCAAAACGGCGCCGGCAAAACAACTCTGACTAAGCTGGTAAATGGCCTCTTGCGCCCTCGATCGGGAGACATTCATATTAAGGGTGCCTCTTGCAAGGATTGGAAGACGTCGCAGATTGCTCAGCATGTCTCTACGCTGTTCCAAAATCCCGATTATCAGATTTGTAAAGAGAGTGTTCTTGAGGAGATTGCGTTTGGTCTTGAGCTCAAGGGTGCGTCTGCAGAGGATGCCCGATGCAAGGCGCTTGAAGTAATTGAGCGTATGGGGCTGGATGCAGAGGCGTCTCCGTTTATGCTTTCTCGCGGTCAGCGCCAGATGGTAGCGCTTGCGTCTGTGGTTGCCTGCGAGCCAGATATTCTTGTGCTTGACGAGCCAACATCCGGCCTGGATTACAAAGAGTGTATGCAGGTCATGAATATGGTTACCTCACTGTGCGAGAAGGGCTGTGCAGTTCTTATGGTCTGTCATGACATGGAGGTTGTGCTGGACTTTGCCACAAGAATTGTCGTTATGGCACATGGTAGCGTGTTAGATGATGGGGAAGTTACACAGATCTTCTCGACAGATGAGGTTTTGAAGGAAGCATACGTTGAAGCCCCTCAGATGATTCAGCTGTCAAAGCTTGCGGGCGCGCACGTAGATCCATCATTTGCTGGGCTCAGTAGTGCTCCCGAGGTGCTGGAGGCATTGCAGCATCAGTTTGAGATTGCTCGTATTGCAGCAACGCTTAATGGTAAGGAGGCTCCTCGTGGGTAGTGTTATTGATTACACCGAAGGAACAAGCTTCCTTCATAAGGCAAATCCCGTGGCCAAGCTTGTGTTTGCGCTTGA
>JABZHU010000004.1:0-20875 GCA_015258705.1 Atopobium sp.
TTTTGTGCGCCAGGCCTAAAAGCCGACGCTAACACGCTGCAGAATCATAATCACCTGCATATGAATTACCTCCCATTTCTTATGTCCAAGAAATGGGAGGCAGTTCACTTTGTCGTTTGTGGTCGATTGATTTTCTTGCCATTGACGGCTGACCTTCTCCAGGTGATCTTCTTGCCTGTTGCAGCACTTACTTCATTGCAGCAAGAGTCTTTTCCCAGGCAGCAAGCGAGTCCACGCAGGTCTGATACGCAACGCAGTAGCTCACGCGCAGCCAGCCCGGGCAGCCGAACGAATCGGATGGAACAGGGAGCAGCTCAAACTGCTTTGCCACATCGCAGAATGCCTGAGCGTCTCCACCAGGAGCACGAACCCACAGGTAGAATGCACCGTCAGGCTGGATGTACTCATACCCAAGCTTGGTGAGGCCCTCGGTCAGAACTTCTCGATTCTTTGCATAGGCCTCAACATCTGCTGGCTCATCAACACAGTCGATAATAACGCGCTGGAAAAGCGCTGGCGCGCACACAAAACCCAGCAATCGAGCGGCACCCGCGCAAGCTGCGTAAATCTCTTTCTGCTCCGGATTAGAAGCAGGAACCAGCACCCAACCAATACGCTCACCAGGAAGTGAGAGGGACTTGGAGTAGGAATAGCACACAATAGTGCGCTCGTAGACGTCAGGAACCCAAGGGACCTCAATGTTGCCAAAAACAATCTCGCGATAAGGTTCGTCGGAGATGACGTAAATGTCAGTGCCCAGCTCAGCGGAGCGTTTACGAAGCATATTGGCAAATGCGTCCAGGTTTTCCCTGGTATACACAGCGCCAACAGGATTATTTGGAGAGTTGATAATCACCGCGCGAGTCTTAGGCGTAAGAGCTGCACAAACGGCGTCAACATCAATCTGGAAGGTTTTCTCGTCAGCCAAAACCTCAACGCAGGTAGCCTGAGCGTGATCAATCCACACGCGGTACTCCGGGAAATATGGAGCAATGACAATAACCTCTTCACCTGGAGAAACAATGGAATTGAGTGCCATAGAAACGGAAGCAGCCGCTCCGCAAGTCAAGATGAGATCGTCTGCCTGTGCTGCGTGATCTCCAAAGCGACGTCGGAGCGACGCGGCAATTGCCTCCCTGGCCTGGGGAATGCCGATTGCAGGTGTGTAGCTGTGGACCTGCTGGGGAGGTAGCTGCATGGCGGCCTCGATAGAGGTGCGAACAGACTCAGGAGCAGGTACGGAAGGGTTGCCAATCGAGAAATCAAACACATTCTGAGCGCCAATCTCAGCACGACGCTGCATCGCATAACCTGCAATCTCGCGGATTGCAGACTTTTCTGATCCGTATGCAAGACTTGTCTGATTGACCATGGTTTCTCGATTCTCTCGAAGCCTACAGTACCTACCTGGTAAAACGTTGGGTTGAGGCATGGATGACACCGCCGCACATCTGGCCTCACACAACCTTTGATAGATAGCATATTGGGCGAGAAGATCGATCTTCTCGCCCAAGCTTTAAAAGTTTTAACAAATTTGTATCTATTGCACGGGTTTTACGGCAAATTTTTGAAGCAAACCGGCCCGCCTCAGCCTATTCGTACACGCAAGGCTTCAGAACGCCAACAAATGGCAGGTTGCGGTAGCGCTCTGCATAGTCCAGGCCGTAACCAACAACAAACTTGTCGGGTACGTGAGTGCCTACGTAACGAGGATCAATAGCTGGACGCTTGCCCTCAATGTCCTTGACCAGGAAGGCAGCAATCTCAATAGAAGCAGGGTTGCGGGATTGGAGCATACGTACCAGGTAAGAGAGGGTCAGACCGGAGTCCAGGACGTCCTCGACAATGATGACGTGGCGACCCTCAATCTTGGTGTCAAGGTCTTTTACAATGCGCACGACGCCGGAGCTCTTAACACCGTCGCCGTAGCTGGAAACAGCCATAAAATCGATGGAGAGTGGGCACTCAATGGCGCGCATGATGTCGGCCATGAATACAACAGCTCCGCGAAGAACAGCAATGACCAGGGGGTTCTTGTCCGCGTAGTCACGCGTGATCTCTGCACCCACCTTCTTGACGATGTCCTTGATGTCCTGTTCGTCAAGCAGAATCTCTTCAATATCAGGGTGAAGCTCCGCCATTACTGGCTCCTCTCAAATGGCTTATGACCAGAATAGATGTTCAATTCTAGCAGCTGTTTTGTATCTTGCGTACATTTTACTCGTTCATCGGGACGAATTCCCGCAACCCACACCACATGTCCACGAATATTTGTGCGCACAATAGGCATCATACTCCTGGATTCAACGGGAACGCCTGCCTCGCCCAGCAGGTCAGAGATCTTTTTTGACTGCCCGTGCATGCCCAGGGGTTGCATGGTGTCCCCAGCCTCGGGCCCCGAAACCCACAGGCTGCCGCCGTGAACTGGATCTACCCCACAGGCTTTTGCGTCGAGAAGAACCGACTCGCCCAACCACTCCTGGCTATGCGCGGTTGCATAGGACACGACGTCAAAGCCGTGCTCCACAGGGAGAATGCGCGCCGAAAGCACTCGGCCGTCTGCCAGCTCCAGCGTTCCCGGAACTGCAAGGTGCTCGCCAAACGTTGGTGCAGCAGGCGTCCTACCTGCTGGTTCGTTACTGGCCGCAGCCACGCCACCGGCGCCCGCCGTGCCCGCGACCGCAGCCGCGCTCCTCGCGGCGCCCGTGAACGAAAACGTCACGGTGCCCAAACGAACGCGCGCTTCAAGGTTTTGCGGCAAGTTAGCCACGCCAACTCCCGCAGCAACCGCTTCGAGCACGGCATCTACGTGCCTGAACTCGAGCCAGGCCTCGGGAATCAGCTGTCTAGCCACAATCCTCACCACGCGACGAGCAATCACCACGTCGGTAGAACTCAGCTTCAACGCGTCAAGTACCAGCGAAGACTCGCTCTTGCGCAGCGTAATCTGCCTTAGCTTGCGAGCAGCCTTTCCCTCAAGATAATCGTCTTCGTCGGCCATCAAATCTGCAATTTTGCACACCGTTTGCACCAATAACGGGTTTCTCGCCTTAAGGAGCGGAAGCACGTTGTGGCGCATATACGCACGTAGATAGTGGGTATCGGTGTTGGTGGCGTCCTCGTGCCAGTCCAGACCGCGAGCCTTCAGCCAGTCTTTAAGCTGGTCATGCGTGTAATCCAGCAGCGGACGATAAATCAGCCCGCGATGCCTAGGAATCGACGCCAGGCCGCTCATGCCGGACCCGCGCATCACGTTCATCATGAACGTCTCCGCGCGGTCGTCCGCCGTGTGCGCCGTCAAAATCTTTGCCTTCTGGCGAGAAACTCCCTGTTCAACGCAAAGTTTTTGAGCGAGTTCTCGCGCAGCGTCATACCGCACCCGACGACCAATTTCTTCCACGTTGCCGTCACGTTCCTGCGCGAGCTTTGCCACGTCCACGCGCAGCACGGTGCAGTGAATGCCCAGCGAGTCGCAAGTCTCTTGAACAAAGTGCTGGTCAGCATCCGCGTCCGCTCCGCGAAGCAAATGATTTACGTGCAGCACATGCAGGCGCTCTTTTGCAACGCGCACAAGTCCTGCGCCATCTCCGAGATCAAGTGGCTCCGTTGCTGCCATGTGGAGCAGTGCCATCGAGTCAGCTCCGCCCGAGACCATTAGGATGACGGGCGCGGCAGCCTGGCCACGTCGCTGGGTATCTGCCTGGCCACGTCGCGAGCCCTCTGCCTGGCCTCGACGCTGATCATCTACCTGGTCCTTTGCTGTAAGAGCGTTCTTTTTATTGAAGTATGCGTGTACGGATGGCACTTAGCACCAATTTCTGTCCGGTGTGTTTGTTACAGTTATACCCGAAAGTTACTCAGTAGAAAGAAATTCATGAATCCCACGTTTCGCCTACATATTCTTGCCAGCGGATCAAAAGGTAATTGCAGCCTGCTAGAAACGCCTGATGGTCTCATTATGATTGATTGCGGAATCTCTAGAAAAGAAATTCTGCGTCGGTCTAAAGAGCTGAACGTTGACCTCTCTGAGCTTGTGGCCATCTTTATTACGCACGAGCACACCGACCACGCCGCGGGTCTTTCTGTAGTCAGTAAAACTTTTGATGTTCCCGTGTTTGCTACAACAGGAACTGCCGCCGCGCTCTCAAGAAGAAGCTCCTGCTCAAGTGTCACCTTTACCCTTGTTGACCAGGCGGGCTCTGTCCATATTGATGCCGCACCAGACGTTGAAGTTAGCACGTTCCCCACCTCGCACGATGTTTGTGAACCCATGGGCATGCGCTTTGATTTTCTTGCCGGTCCTGATAGACGCATCGTAGACTCTGTGGGCTACTGCACCGACACAGGCGTTCTGACGCCCGAGGCTCTCGAATATCTTTCCGACGTGCGCATTCTTGCTATCGAGTCCAACCATAACGAGCAAATGTTGCTCACAGGCCCCTATCCGTATGTGCTCAAACAGCGCGTTCACGGAGACTCCGGTCACCTGTCAAACGAGTACACCGCACAGGCGTTGTCGCAGCTTGTGGGCCCAAATACGCGTTGCGTGGTTGGCATGCACCTTTCTCACGAGAATAACCGTCCAAGCGTCGCTGTGAGAACGCTTGCTGAGGCGGTTGGTGCGCAGCCGCTCAACGATGCGTTTACCGAGGCACAAACTCCCGACGGCTCTCTTGCCATCTGCGTGGCAAGCCAGGATTGGCCGGTGTCGCTGTAAGCTGAGCGTTTGCGTGCCGACTTCCCACGCAGGCTGCCGTTTAAATATCCGATCAAAACTGTGCAGGATTACACGAGCTGCGGTATCATGTTTTATATCAATGTTTTGCGAGACTACGACAAAAGGATCATCGTGGACACCTCGAACAACCTTGAAAATAACGTTTCACCTACGGATCAGAACCATCGCTCTGACACCCAGCAGGACTTTGAATACGCTGAATCTTTTGAGCAGGAAACTCAACCAGCCGATGGAGCCGAGCTTCACGCAACTGGCGCGCAGCACTTCTCGACATCTGAGGCTTCCGAGCATGAAGGCGAAGGCGCTGCAAAGCAGCCATACGTCCGCCAGCATCGCCATCACAAAACAGTGGAGCCTATCAGCGACTTTACAATGCCGGGCGAGAAGCTCGAACTTCCTGAGAACCAAGCTGCTGGCTTCGAGTCCAGCAAGGGTTCTTACGCGAAGAAAGGTTGGCGCAAGCCAAAGAACGAGATTGCGCACCTTCGCAAGGACGTCCACTACGGCCAGTTCCTGCAGGTTCCTAAGGGTCAGCGCGATATCTTTGTCAGAAAAGAGCGCCGCTCAAATGTAGGTTCGCTCATTGCCGCCATCATTGTTTTGGCCATCATCGCCGCAGTTTTCTATTTCCTCTGGACCTGGATGTCCGCCAACTGGGGCGTCGCTGTCCGCTAAACCGCAAGGCGACAAACCTCCCGACGCGCAAAGCAATGTCAGCTGTTACGCGCCTGATTTCTGCAAAGAATCTGTAACGTTTGCCTGAAAACATAAAAGAATCGGTGGATTCTGCCTGATTTCATCAAAGAATCTGTGTCCCAAACACAGATTCTTTGTACTTTTCAGGCGAGCTTTGAAGCACGCTCGAGATTGCCCTTCCAGAACGCTCGCATGGAGCCTGATTTTCTCGCCATTGTAGACCCATGGGTCACTACCTTGTCTTTTGTTGTTTCACTAGCAATGAGAATTCAAGCTACAAAAGAGCAAAAAAGCAGGGTAAAAACCTTGAAAAGCTTGAGAAAATTCTTGAGAAGCTTGTATGTAGAGAAGAACTTCCAAAATCAGTGTGTGATCACTCTTTAGGAGGAGTGTATCGAGGACATCGCGAATGTCATATTGAACCTGATTGGCTTCTTATTTATCGTATTAAAGAAGATGAGCTTGTGCTTGTCGCTACGCGCTTAGGGAGTCATAGCGAACTGCTTGGGTTGTAAATTTTTGAAACTAACTTCTTGAGAGGCAAAGATGAGTAATTCCGAAAACAAAGCAAAAACACTTGTCATAGGAGATATGCACCTTAAAGAAGATCTCATTTTAAGTCGAGTTGACCAAGCGATAAAGAAACTGGATGTTAATCGCGTTGTGTTTTGCGGGGACTATGTTGATGAGTGGCACTCCAACCGCTCGATTATGTTGGATGCGATTGATGACTTTTTAACATGGATTGACGGTAAAAGAAAGCATGGTCTTGATGTTGATTTTGTCCTAGGAAACCATGACATGCAATATTTACGAGGTATTCCAGGGCCTGGTACGCATACCGATCTCTATAAAGAAGTTTCGGAAGCGCTTACCTATATGAAGATTCAGATGGCATGCGTTGTGGGCAATTATGTAGTAACACACGCGGGCATAACAAGGGAGTGGGCTTATCGCTTTCTTACGTCAGACCAAAGGGAAACTCCTTGTACGCTTTCCGATGCTCTCAATGAAATGTTTCGACGTGGAGACGATAAAGCTCTCGCTGCACTTGACAGTGCAGGGCCAGGTCGTGGTGGAAGCGAAATTGCCAGTCCACTTTGGGCGGATTTATCAGAGCTCTATCAAGATCCGCTTCCTGGTGTCAATCAAATTGTTGGACATACTCCCGTTGAATCCATTGATATATGGGAGATTCCTACCAAAGATGGTGCACGTACAAAATCAAAGTTGATTTTTTGCGATACGTTCAGTCTTACGCCACATTTGATAGCCGTTTGAGATTGCTCGCATTGTCTTAGATGCGGTCGTGGAGGAA
The DNA here is from genome assembly GCA_015258705.1 of Atopobium sp. Classification (GTDB taxonomy): domain Bacteria; phylum Actinomycetota; class Coriobacteriia; order Coriobacteriales; family Atopobiaceae; genus Lancefieldella. The sequence continues at coordinate 6,753 of JABZHU010000004.1, forward strand.
CTCGGTACCGATGGACTCTCTGATATTGCCCTTAGACTTTCCATCGTTCACGAAAATCCTACACTCTTGAAGGCTCTGTATGCGCGCATTCCCCAGTGGATACGGGTCGTGGATGCTCTTCTCGCCAATTCACTACGTACGGCACATGATGATGCTTTCTCAATGCACCTTAAGGCGTCAGCCATGGTAATGTACTGGGTTGAAACCTTGTGCGAATGGTCTCGCCGTGGAGGTGCCAAAGCAGACCGTGCACTCTTACAGACAGTTGCTGGAGAGACGGATGCGGCAATTGCCACTGTGACGAAAAGTTATAAGTGACAATAGAGTTGTAGCCATGAAGTTTAAGAGCGTATGATACGCCATCCAGCAGCTTCCCGGCGCATCTCGATAAAGCGCCGGTAGATACCAGCCTCCTTCATTAGCTCATTATGTGTACCACGCTGAACGATGCGCCCGCCGTCGATCACAAGAATCTGGTCAGCATCGCGCACCGTGTTCAGGCGATGTGCAATGGTAACAAGGGTCTTTCCTCGTGTCAGTTCCGTTACTGCCTGCATAAGCAGGTGCTCGTTTTCCGGGTCGACCGAGCTCGTAGCCTCGTCAAGGATGACGATCGGCGCATCCTTCATGATGGCGCGTGCAATGGATACTCTCTGGCGCTCTCCACCGGAAAGGTTTGCCCCACCTTCCTCAAGCACCGTGTCGTAGCCGTCAGGAAGTTCCATAATGAAATCATGGCAGCGTGCGCGTTTTGCTGCGGCGATGACCTCTTCGCGCGGTGCATCGGGGCGACCAAAGCGAATGTTATTCTCGACGGTGTCATTGAACAGGTATACGCTCTGGAACACCATTGATATGTTTGCAAGCAGGCTTTCCGCCGTTCCCTCGTGGACATTAATGCCGCCGATGGTAACGCGGCCCTTCTCGACATCCCAAAAGCGCGCAAGCAGATTCACCAGCGTTGTTTTACCCGAGCCGCTCGGGCCGACAAGCGCGCAGGTTGAGCCTTCGGGAATAAAGAGTGTTACTCCTTCTATGACACGACGGCCGTCACCGTAACCGAATGAGACATCCTCCATGGCCAGGGCAAATCCGTCGGGCGAGAGCGTCTCATCCGTAAGGTCTTGCTTTGGCACCGAGCACACCTCGTCAATGCGGTTAAGCTCTCCTTCGATCTTCTTGGTGAGAAACGCACTGTTGTTCGCGCTGATAAGCTCTCCATAGATCATGAAAGCGGCAACCAGCAGCGTGAGCGCCCACGAGAGAGACAGAGCGCCTGTCAGATACAGTGTGCATGCGGCGAGAAGAACTCCGCAGCTTGCAAGGTTGAACACGAGCGCATAGAGCTTGAGGATACCTTGTGCCGCCTGCTCTTGATCGTAATCTGCCTGGCGTTTCCGCTCAAAGGATGCCTTTGCTGCGGCAAGTGCGTCATCGGGTGTCGCGAATGCCCGCAATACAGCCATGCCGCGGGCGTATTCGATCACCTTGTCAGTCATTTCCTCCTGTGCGGCAGTGACCTCCCGTGTGACGGCGGTCGAGCGTCTTCTCAGCCAATCCAAAACAATAAGGCCTACGGCAATGCCGACAAAGGTAATGAAGGCAACCGGTGGCGCTTGAAACAGGAAGAACAGACTCATGATCACTGCCATGGCTACGCCGCCCGAGAGTCCCGTGAGACAGATGGTCATGAACTCTTCGAGTTGGTGCACCGTGGTAGTGAGTGTGGTGGTTATCGCCGAGAGACGCTGCTCTGAGAAGTAGCCCATGGGAGCGCCTTTTAAGCGGTCGCCCACCCGTAGCCGCAGATCACGGAAGATGTGGAACCCCTCGGCGTCCATCTGTATGTCCACGAGATATTGGAAGGCAAACTGACCCGCTACGCTGATGGCGAGGATCCCTAAACATTGCAGGGCAACTCCGGCGCTCAGGTGACTTCGCATCTCAAGGGCCCACCATACCGCTATGAGCATTCCGGACATGAAGAACGCTTTAATGACATTACAGACCATGCCTGCCATGAGGCTGCGGCGTGATGCCGGTGAGAAGCTTCCGGCCAAGTCAAGGATGCGTTTCATTATTGCAAACATGAGGGCTCCTCTTCTGCGTTGACGGTAGAGCTCATATGTTCTTTCCACATGCGAGCATACAAAGGACAGGTTTTCAGCAATTCACCGTGACGTCCGCGCGCAACGATGCGTCCGTCGTCCATGACGAGGATCTGGTCGGCGCCTGTGATCGTTGATAGGCGGTGGGCGATAGTAACAAGTGTTTTTCCTGCTACAAGCTTGCTCAAGGCTCGCTCTACCAGAGCTTCGTTTTCAGGATCGGCATAGGCAGTGGCCTCATCAAGAATGACGATGGAAGCATCTTTTAAGATGGCGCGGGCAATGGTGATGCGTTGGCGCTCGCCGCCGGAAAGCCTTGCACCTGCCTCACCGGCAGGAGTGCGATACCCTTGAGGAAGCCGGCTGATGAACTCATGAGCGCCGGCTGCACGTGCAGCAGTCTCGACCTCTTCATCGGTTGCATCCGGCATGCCCATGCGGATGTTGTCGGCGATGGTCCTATCAAACAAAAACGTGTCCTGTGCCACATACGAGACGTGCTCCATAAGCTGCTCGAAGGGAATGTCTCGCACATCGGTACCGCCGAATGAAATGCATCCGGAACGTACATCCCAGAAACCGGCCATAAGCTTAGCTACCGTTGATTTGCCCGATCCGCTGGGTCCTACGATAGCCGTGATCTGCCCCGGCTCCGTCTTAAAGTTGATATCGTGCAGCACTTCCATACCCTCATGATAAGAAAAAGAGACGTTCTCAAAAGTGAATGACTTGCTGTCAAGCATTACGCGCTCACTTGGCCGTGAGAGCTCAGGCTCTCCTAAAAAGTCCCAGACTACGTTCAGGCAGGTATCCATACGTGAAATTTGGCCTGCCGCCTGGGAGAACTTGAGTATTCCTCCGATGAATCCCAATGGGATGGTGATGCACACCATGAAGGCAGGTAATGTGATCCGTCCGACCGAAAGTAGCCAAACGCCGAGCGGTAGCGAGAAGAGCAGCGTACAGGGGACGATAGCCCGTATCGCCGCCATCCATATCCAGCTTTGGTGAAACCATGCAAGCGTGGAGTCGTGATATTCGGCTACCGCCTCGGAAAACGAGCCGTATGAGGATGCGGTGCGTCCGAACGCTTTGATCACCTGGATACCGTTGACATACTCTACCAGCGTTGAGTTCATCCGCTGTTCGCTCGCAATATAGCGGGCCATTTTGGGCTTATAGTCCCGCATCATGCCAAGATAGAAGAGCAGGCATAAGGGGATCGTGGCAATCCCGGCAAGTCCCATACGCCAGTTGATGGCGAATACGATAATCATTGCCAAAAGCGGCGCAAATACCGTGCTTGGAAGCTCGGGCATGAAGTGCGCAATGGCGTCCTCAAGTTGGTTCACGTTGTCTACGAACCGGTTCTTGAACGTGCCCGTCGGCGTGTCGACGATGGTCCCCATGGGCACACGAGCCATCTTCTCTGCCATCTGCTCACGCATGGTGCGTAGAGCCTTGAAGGCGATCCCGTGGCTGATCATGGAAGAGCGCCAGGTGAACAGGAACTTTGCAATCTGGGCCGCTGCTGCTGCGGCTGATAGGAGAGCAGCTGACTCAAGCGTGAGCGTCCCTTCCGCCAATCCCGCGGCAAGTAAGGCAACGACAATATAAGGAACCATGCCTGCCGCCTCGCCTATGCATGCTAGAAGAAGCGAGAAGAGCATTCGATTCCTGTCGGGCCGCATAAAATAGAAAAGCTTTGAAAATGCACTGGGACGTGCCGTCCGGTTTTTTGGCGTAATGTGACTCATGGAGACATCAATCTCTTTTCTGCAATGACAAGTCAACGATGTAATCGCCTGCCAGTTGCGCCAACAGTTCGTCGTGCGTTATAACCACAACTGCTTTTTTCTCGGATGCGAGTTTGCGGCACCAATGCACCACCTCGTGCATCCCGTGTCCGTCAAGTCCGCTTGTGGGCTCGTCAAGTACAATAAGCTCGGCATCTGAGCAGTATGCCGTCGCAAGTATGACGCGCTGCTTCTGCCCGCCGGAAAGACTGGCCGGATGTCGGTCGGCCAAATCCGTCAGACCAAAAGCTGCCAGTGCCTCCCAGGCGCGTGCCTTGAGTGCATCATCCACCTGTCGGCCAAGCACCACTTCGTCCGCTACGCTGCCGGCATACAGCTGATAGTCAACGTCCTGCATGACAAAGTAGCTGAGGAGGCGGCGTTCTTTACGGGAAAGATGTTTCCCGTTTCTGGCGACGATGCCTCTCTGCTCTCGAGCGGCTCCTACAAGGACTTTTGCGAGCGTAGTTTTGCCTGTTCCGTTTTCACCACATATGACCGTTACGGATCCGAATGGAAATTCAGCGGTAATGCCCTTGATTCCGCGTTTTGTTGAAGGGTATAGATAGGTCACATCTGTCATGTGCCAACCGTCCGCATCCTTTGCGGGATAGGACTTGATTTCAGAGTCGGATTTCATGTCGGGGTGTCGAAGCCCAAACTTTGCCGTTTCGTGTTCGGAAAGAGACGTGAACTTCTCGACATCCCACCGAGCGGCTATGCGTCCTTCCTGAAGATATACAAACTCATCGGCTACAGGCAAAAATTGATGGAGTCTATGCTCGGAGATGATCAGTGCCACGCCGTTTCTTTTAAGCTCTCCGAGGATCTTGATAAGCGACTGAGACCCCTCTGCATCCAAATTCGAGGTGGGTTCGTCAAGTATCAGGATCTGCGGACGGTTTGCTATTGCAGCCGCAAGAGCGACGCGCTGTTTTTGTCCGCTTGAGAGCTCGGTGAGCTTCTCGGCAAGAAGTCGGCTGACACCGCTGAGTGTTGCCGCCTCTTGGACGAACTTGATCGTATCTGAGGGATCAGTACCCAGATTTTCCAGGGAAAATGCAATTTCGTCGCCTACCGTCCCCATGAAGAATTGACTTCTCGGATCTTGTGTGACTACGCCTATGCTTTTCGTGCGATTGCGCGGGGACAGATCAAACACGTCCGTTCCGTGTACAAGGACCACTCCGCTCTTCTCGCCGGGAAAGAAGGTTCCTGCGAGGCCGTCGATCAGGCGCAGAACCGTTGATTTTCCGCTGCCGGAGCGTCCGCAGAGTACGGTGCATGAGCCTGCCGGGATGTTGAGGCAGATATCCTGTACACAGCTTTCCGTAGATTCGTATCTGCCGGCTGATACCTCACTATCAGCTGATGTTTCATCTGAAAGCTCAGACTCGTCGAGGTAGTAAAACGAAACGTTCTTCAAAGCGACGGTTTCCGTACCTCTCACAAAACCGCCTCCAACGCATATATGCCGGCGACGGCTGCAGTTACAACAAGAGCGCACATTGCGTCGCGCAAGGTGAATCCCACGTGATATACCGACGTTCGTCCTGTACCTATCCCAATCCCTCGCAGTTCGGCCGATGCGGCAAGTTCGTTTGAGAGTCTCAGCGAGCGCATGACAAGCGGCGTGTAAAAGCATTCGTATGCGAGCGCGGGGTGTCTCACAATACCCAGTAAGCTGGGGAAGATGCCCCGCATGCGGATTCCGCGAAGTATTGAGCGCATCTCAAACGGAAGGATCGAGGCAAATCTGAATATCATGCAGATCCCAACGAGGAATTTTTGCGGGAGATGCCACCGGTCGAGTGCGCACATGATCGCCGAAGGAGAAAGCGAGAAGAACGCGCAGCCGGTCGTAAACGGGGGAATCATGTGCAGCATGCTTACAAAAAGAACTCCGTACAGCCCTGGGAGGGGAAGGAAGCTCAGGCCGCATATGACTGTGAAGCTCACACAGGTCCTTGTCGCACTTCTCGTCCGTCCGTTTGCGGCGAGATAAGCTGTAGCGAATGCCTGTAAAAGCACCGTCTCAAGGAGGTTCACTATCAGCATGGATACGATCCCCACAAGAAAGAACGACAACAGATGTGTTCTTGGATCAAGGCCGAGAAGACCGCACTTGATGTCCGTCTCTTCCATGTCGTTCATGCGATTTTCGCTTTACGGACGTGTTTTTTCAAGAATTTTGATCCAATAAGGCCGCCAACGATCGTTCCCGCTGCAAACAAAGCCATCATCAGAAGGATCCAGGGGAGTTCGGTATATTGGGCGATCATCGCGGTAACGTCGGCGGCATTGTAGTAGGTTTCCAACTGTTTCATGTAGGCTTCTCTGAACAGTACATACGGTATGATTCCATAAAAACCAAACGTCACCCAATAGACGATATAGCCGCCGATGACGCGTTTGATATCGTGATAAGAATCTTTACCCCACATAACCAGCTCGCCTATGACTGCGCCCACAATAGCGACCGGTGCACAGTAGAGTCCGCCCATGAAGGTGTAGAGGACACCAAATATGAGGATCGATCCGGAAAGTACGCCACGTTTGCCGATGCGGTCGGCCATGACGAGATAGAACGGCGTTGCCAGTAACGGAAACAGCCATGAGCCAACGAAGAACGTATTTTGTGGTGCCAACACCATGTCTTCGACTACTTTTGCCACCGTGATAAGTATCATGATGATGAGATTGAATATTACAAATGTCAGGATGTCGTGCATGGTCCACCTGGTATTTTTGGAGCTTTCAACTTCCGTTTTCATAGATGATCCTCCTTACTGTCGACTCTTTATATCGATGCACATCGATCGATTCGCCGATCAATTGTTAGCTATAGGAAACTCTGCTTTATAATGGATAAACAGCATGTTCCTGACAACTGCATTGATGAGATGCGTCCCTATACGGAATGAGAAGGCCTGATCAAGGAAGAAGCCTGGGAACCGGACGAGCGGAAAGGAAGGAAGATGAAAAGTATTGAGACAGATCTTTACCGTGGGGCGTTTCAGGGATGGGATCTCAAGCCTTTGAAGGAAGTTCGTGGTTATGGCCCTGAAGGCGTCCTACACACCTTTGAAAATGAGCTGGGATCCGGTGAGTACTGGGCGTACTTTCGCGGAAGTCTTTTTGCCGTGAATGCATTCAGGATGAACTTTGCAAAAAGCGGGATCATGCGGTACCGCTGTACCGAGCACATCTGCCTGGGATGCTACGATGATGTCAAGGGTATGGTGCAACGTCAGGGTGCGCCGCTCGCTCCGGGGGCCATCATGGTATATCTTGGGGGTGAGAATGAAGAATATGAGATGCGATTCTCAAAAGGGGCCGTAGCAAGGGCTTCGTCTATCACTATTTCTCCCGACTACTATCGGGATTATCTACAAAGCAGGTTTGGGGATATCAGAGATGTCCGGGAAGCCTTTATCAAAGTTGACGGAAAACATGATCTTCCCGAACTTGTCGATCTGCTCCGCAAGGCACGTGCGTATCAGGGCAAGGGAATTGCCGCGGTGCTGTTCTATGAGGGCGTGATTGCAGAGGCTGTCGCTCTTGTTATGGAATACGCTACCCGAGAAGATGGAAGCGAAGAACATAAGGCTCTGTCTCAGGATGATACACGCGCTATCTGCCATATCAGTGCCTACATTGCCGACAACCTGAGTGGAGACCTCTCCTGTGCACGGCTTGCCTCAGAGCTGTACATCGGGCAAACCAAGCTGAAAAGGCTGTTCAAAACCGCGACGGGGCTTTCACCTTCTGCGTATGTCATACGGGAACGAATGGAAGAGGCTGTTCGGCTGCTCAAGGAAACCGATCTTCCGATTGCAAGCGTCGGTAAGGCGGTCGGTTACCGCAAACCGGGTGCGTTCACGGAAGCATTTCGAAGGAACAAGGGCTTCTCGCCGGTGGACTTTAGAAAGAGCAATGGTGTTCAGTGAACCCTCACTGCGGTTAATCCTTCGAAAATCATCAATGAAATGGCTCGAAAAACATAGTTGAGTTAGCTCGAAAATCATAAATGGAAATCCTCGAAAATCATAAATGAAGAGTTGAATTTGTGCTATCATCAGGCATTACAATAGTTCTTACGAGGAAGGGGGTCTTATGAGATATTCAAAGTTTAAGCCGGAAACATACATTCCTCGTATTATTGATTCACAGGTGCAGGTCCTTCTGGATACCTTTGGTGGTATAGAACTTTGTGGTCCTCGTTGGTCGGGGAAATCCTGGACGGCACAGTCATTTGGCGAGAGTGTGACACGTGTGGATGAATCCGAACAGATTTATATGGATGATCCACAGCTTGCTCTTGTTGGTGATACCCCTCATGTTATTGACGAGTGGCAAGATATACCTGCTATATGGAATATTGTACGTCATAGGATTGATGATAGTGCAAATAAGCCGGGACAGTTTATTTTGACAGGCTCCTCCACTCCTCCCGAGGATGAAAAAAGACATAGTGGAGCAGGACGCATTGCACGGTTGCGTATGCATACTATGAGTCTTGCAGAGACTGGAGATTCTACGGGAGCAGTATCTCTTTTGGGACTCTTTGAAGATTCCTTCCAGCCGGCGCAATCTCATATTGATCTCACCGATTTAGCCAATATTGTATGCCGCGGTGGGTGGCCGGCTCTTCAAACAAAAAAATTGGCGGATCCAAGGGCCGTTACCGATGAGTATCTTAATGCACTTTTTGATGTAAGCATGCCTCGCGCGGGGAAAAGTCCACTTCTGTCCCGCCGCATAGCTGCATCTCTTGCACGAAATGTAGCAACGAGTGCAACGCTGGGTACCGTGAGAGATGATATTGCTTCCTTTGACAATATAGCTCCGGTGGATGGGACCATATCCTCATACCTTGAAGAGTTTAGACGCAACTATTTTATTGAGGAGCTCTCGGGCTGGGATGCGCCAATCAGGTCAAAGTCAAGGCTGCGCACGAAACCAAAACGATATTTCTGCGATACGTCTCTCGTGGCCAGTTTATTAGGTGTCGACTCTTCACGCTTACTTAAAGACGGACAGCTTTTTGGTTTATTGATTGAGTCACTCTGCATTCATGATTTGTCCGTTTACGTTTCCGCTTTGCCTAAGTCGTATGGGGGATCTTTACGATATTATGCGGACGCCGATGGGCTTGAGGTTGACGCCATTATTGAATTGACGGATGGTCGATGGGCAGCCATTGAAATCAAGATGGGGGAATCTAAAGTGGAAGATGCGGCTGCGAATCTCATAAGAGTTGCGAGAAAGGTGGCTGCTAATCCTGCAGCAAGAAATCCTAAGCCTAGCTTTATGGCTGTGCTGCTCGGTAAAGGGACGATGGCGCGTAGACGGTCGGATGGGATATATGTTATTCCGATTGATACTTTGGGGGCATAAGAGCTTGTGGGGAGGAATATTCGAGTAAAGTGCATTTAAACTCCAACTTCTCCATCTTACGTGTGTCCTTCAACTGATTCTAAATAAAGCTGTCTTGTATATAATGAAATTCATGCGACACTTGCTTGACCCTTCTATACGGGATACGAATCGGAGAAGATGTGACACTCTTTGGAAAATCAGTCCGGTTTTTCTCGTCATGTCTGAGTTGTTTTTCTCAGACTTCATGCATTTTTCAGGCTCGCAATCGCAAGTCAATTGGCTCCGCACGCAAAAAACCGCTGGTACTTCGTGTACCAGCGGCTTTGTTCATAGAGCTTAGCGCGCAGTAAGAGCGCGCCTGGCGAGAAACCCCGTCTAGCTCCAGGGATCGCGCTCAAAGAGCGGCTCGCTCACGGGACGACGATCGGAATACGGGTCGTAGCCGTCATCGTCCTCGTTTTCCGCGCGTGCAAACTCCGGGTCAACAACCTGCGCTTTCTTGGAATCAGCGTCCTTGCGCGCTGCACCCTGCGTCGTGACCTGCGCCGCGGCCTTCGCGGCAGCCGTCGCGGCAGCCTGTGCTTCGGGCTTCTCGGCCCTTTTTGACTCGTCACACATGCGCAACCTCACTTACTTCTTGCGAGCAATCAAGTTACCGTTCTCATCAGTATCAACCAGAACAGTATCGCCCTCATGCAGCTCACCTGCAATAATCAAGTTTGCTACCTGGTCAACAACGCGACGCTGAATCAGTCGCTTCAGAGGACGAGCACCATAAACAGGATCCAAGCCGTCAAGAGCCAGCGACTGCTTAGCAGCCTCGGAAAGCTCCAGCGTCATGCGCTCGTTAGCAAGTCTGCTACGAACATCCTTAAGCTGAATGTCCACAATGCGCTCAATGTCCTCAAGGCCCAGAGGCTGGAAGACAACCACGTCGTCGATACGGTTCAAGAACTCAGGGCGGAAGGAGCTACGCAGTGCCTCCATGACCTGCTTCCTGGACTCTTCGGTAAGGCCCTCTTCGCCAGCACCAGCAATGAACTGCGAGCCAACGTTACTGGTCATGATAATGATGGTGTTCTTGAAGCTCACTACCCTACCTTGACCGTCCGTCAGGCGACCGTCGTCTAGCACCTGCAGCAAGATGTTGAAGACGTCAGGATGAGCCTTCTCCATCTCGTCCAGCAAGATGACGGAGTATGGATGCCTACGAACTGCCTCGGTGAGCTGGCCACCCTCGTCATAGCCCACGTATCCTGGAGGTGCGCCAATGAGTCGCTGGACCGAGAACTTCTCCATGTACTCAGACATATCGATGCGGACCAGCGAGCGCTCGTCATCAAACAGCAGCTCTGCCAGCGCCTTTGCAAGCTCGGTCTTACCCACGCCGGTTGGGCCAAGGAAGAAGAAGCTGCCCAGAGGCTTGTTTGGATCTGCAAGGCCTGCGCGAGAACGACGGACTGCAGCTGCAACTGCGGAAACAGCGTCGTCCTGACCAATAACGCGCAGGTGGAGCTGGTCTTCAAGGTTCTTGAGCTTGTCCATCTCGCCCTGCATCATCTTGGACACAGGCACGCCAGTCCACGAAGAAACTACCTCGGCAATCTCGTCCGTGGTGACCTCTTCCTTGAGGATTCCGCCGTCTTCCTGCTTGGCGAGAAGGGCTTTTTCTGCCTCATCGTATTTGCGCTCAAGCTCTGGAATGGTGCTGTAACGAAGCTCAGATGCCTGCGCCAAATCACCCTCGCGGGTCACGCGTTCCATCTGCGTCTTTGCGTCCTCAATCTGGGACTTCAAGTCCTGTACCAGGTCAATTGCGCCGCGCTCGTTCTGCCAGTTGGCCTTCATGCCATCTAGCTTTTCCTGCGTTGTAGCAATCTCCGCGCGGAGGTTCTCCAGGCGCTCCTTAGAAGCAGCGTCCTCCTCCTTCATCAGAGCCTGCTCCTCAATCTGCATCTGAGTGAGTTGACGATCAACCGCATCAATCTCTGCTGGCATAGAATCAAGCTCCATACGAAGTCTTGAAGCTGCCTCATCTACCAGGTCAATTGCTTTATCTGGCAAGAATCGGTCAGAAATGTAGCGGTTAGAGAGGTCTGCCGCTGCAACCAGAGCGGAGTCCGTAATACGAACGCGGTGGTGCTGCTCGTACTTCTCCTTAAGGCCACGCAGGATAGAAATGGTGTCCTCAACAGTAGGCTCGGAGACAAGCACAGTCTGGAAACGACGTGCAAGAGCAGCGTCCTTCTCGATGTACTTGCGGTATTCATCCAGCGTAGTGGCACCAATTGCGCGGAGTTCGCCACGAGCAAGTGCTGGCTTCAAGATATTGCCAGCGTCCATGGAGCCCTCGGAAGCGCCAGCGCCCACGATGGTGTGGAGCTCGTCGATGAAGAGGATAATCTGGCCGTTAGACTTGGCCACCTCTTTTACCACGCTCTTCAAGCGATCCTCAAACTCACCGCGATACTTTGCGCCTGCTACCAGGGCAGACATATCAAGCTCAACAAGCTCTTTGTCGCGCAGGGTGCTTGGAACATCGCCAGAAACAATGCGCTCTGCCAGGCCTTCCACGATTGCGGTCTTACCAACACCAGGCTCGCCGATAAGAACAGGATTGTTCTTGGTACGGCGACTTAGAACCTGAATGGTGCGACGAATCTCTTCGACGCGGCCAATAACTGGATCAAGCTTTCCCTGACGAGCAAGGTCGGTCACGTTACGACCGTACTGCTCCAACGCCTCGAACTGCGGCTTTGCATCCTGAGAGGTTACGCGCTCATCACCACGAAGCTCGTTGTAGACTTCTTCCACGCGCTTAGCGGTAACGCCGGAGTCGCGAAGAATCCTACCTGCGTCGGTGTTGTCGTTTGCCAGCGCAGTGAGCAGGTGCTCAGAGGTAACGTAGGAATCGCCCAGCTTAGTGGCAAGCTTCTCGGCCTCGTTAATAACCTTGAGAAGGTCGTTGCCAATGCCAATCTGTGCTCCACTTACCTTTGGAGCCTTGGAAATTGCCTGGTCTACCTGCGTAGCAATGGTGTCAGGATCTGCGCCAATCTTCTCCAAGATGGAACGCAGGTTGCGCTCGTTGCTGTCTAGCAGTGCCTTGAGCAGGTGCGTTGGTGCAACCTCGGAAGCCTCTACATCGCCAGCAATACCAAGAGCTGCCTGTAGTGCTTCCTGGGCGGTTACAGCCCATTTATCTAGTCTCATAAAATCACCTTCCTACCCCAAACAAAAATCGTGCCGGGGACTGAATCTTCATCGGATTCTATATACCCCCAAGCACGACTTTTAATACATATCTAAGTGTGTTTGTAGTAGATTTTCTTATTGCACTATGCTGAGCTTTTCCGCCACGTAGCTTTGAGCTTTTGCAGCCCTACCCCGCACCTTATTGCCTCTAAAATTCAGCCTCTTCATAGACCAGATTTCGTTCAGCTTCTATTGTCGAGAAAAACTTGGCAGGTGTAAGCACTGGTATATCCGAGCGAACAAAATCTGCCACGTTTCTAGTGACAATGTAATCTGCCTTTATCTTTTTTGCTGCACGCCAAATAAGACAGTCTTCAAAGTCTTCCCACTGCTCAGAAAGCGCATTTGAAATATCTGCTCCATCAATAGAGCATATGTTAAGCAGTGGAAATACTTCTTTTAGGATTTCTTGCATGTGAGCAGAGCCGTGAGCCTTAGCGCCCACATAGTAGAGATCCGTGTATGACTGAGCTGCTATCCACAACTCAGCATCCCTAAACTGCTTCATTATGAAAAGCTTTTTTGCGTCCGCAACAAACTGTTCCCTGCACAAAAAGACGTCCAGAAAAACGTTAGTATCAATCAAGAGCTTCATAGTCACTTGACCTCCACTCGCTGATTGCTTCTTTGTAGGTGCTATCGCCTAAATCATTCCAAAACGACGCCGGTGCGGGAACAGATATCTTTCCAAAAAGTGACGCAAGCTGCTCTTTGTCCTTCTCGCTCAATTGGCGAGAAGACCCTTTGGCAGAAGATTCCAACGAAGCGCTTTCATGAGCATTAGGAAGTTTGCCTGTCACTAGCACATATTCAAAGGCTGCATTAATCAGCTGGGTGGTGTTTGATCCAAGCGATTCAAGAACCTCGGAAACCTGATTTTTGACTTCAACAGGAATACGAGCAGTTACAATGCTGTCCATAGCTACTCCTTTACCTAGTTATATCATTGTATTCACGTATTACAACTAGGTCAAGGTGCACTGACTAAACAATTTCTGACTGAATATTCCCGTCTTTTAGAACAAGAGAGTGGAAGCGATTTCTTATTTCAGGGGTCACTTGATGAGACGTCATAATAACGGTTCTTTCTTTGTCTTTTAAGATCAAATCAACGAGGCTCTGAACTGAGTCGGCATCCAAATGAGCAAAGCTCTCGTCATAAATCACAATTTGTGGCTTAAACAAAAAGATTCGCGCAAGTGCCAACCGTTGTCGTTCTCCACCAGAAAGACTGCTTCCGGCTTGATCAATCACATGATCAATTCCGTCTGGATATCTGGTGAGAATCTCAGAAAAGCCCGATTTCGTAATAGCGTCAATAATTTCTTCATCAGTAAAGTCATGACAAAACAACGTTACGTTATCCCTGATAGTTGCATTAAAAATAAACGTTTGCTGAGAGCAAGGGATTATGAATCGAGCATATTGCTCACTTTTGAATTGCTTGATTGGCACGCCATCCAAACAAATGTCTCCGTTATCTGAGCTCAGAGCATCCGTTAATAGTTTGATGAGTGTTATTTTTCCACTTCCCGAGCTTCCTTCTAGTAAATACTTTCCGCCACGTTCCAAAGTAAAACTA
>JABZHU010000102.1:0-4700 GCA_015258705.1 Atopobium sp.
GCTCAGCTTATAGTGCCTTCTTCCGATACTGTGTTGTTAGTTAAGAGACAGCTTGGTGCCATCCAAGAACTCTCGGTTGGCGTGAATGTTTCAACTTTTGATGAGTGGATGCGCGATCAATGGAAGCTGTATGGAAGCTCTGATCGTCTACTTTCAAATACGCTTCGCAAGGTATTTTTTCAGCAGGTTTTAGATGGAATGTCTACCGATGAGCTGGGTTCTTTGAATGCTGGCAAGGGTACGGTGGAGCTTCTGTCTAAGCTTGCTCCAGAGTATCTTACAGAACTTGATCAGATTATGACCTCTGGTCAACTTTCTGCTGGTCAGATGAGTGCTTGTAAGGTATTAGAGCACTACAAGATGCTGCTTGAAGAAAAGTCGTACGTCGAGGGGTGTCAGTGTCTGGATTACCTGCTGCAGTCCATTCCAGCGCAAGGAGCTGCACTGATTTTCTCGCGAGTTGAAGATCTTTCGGAGGCGCGCCTTAAGTTTGTGCGCCGGCTGTCGCAGAAGCGGGACGTGGTGTTTTCTCTCTACGTGCCCGAAGGACCTGCGGGTTACGCGGCAGAGCAGCAGCTGGAGTTGGTTGGCGGCCCGGGATGCAATTGTCGTGTGGATGCGGGGCTTGCGCCAGCCGCAAAAAGTCAGGAGCTCACCGATCTTCTCGCCAGGGTGTTCAGGGCCAGGGAGGGCAATGAGGTTACGCCGAGCGGTGCAGTAATGTTTTTGTCGCCGCTGGGTCAGCATGCCGAGGCAGAGTCTATAAGCTGGTATATCTCTCAGCGCGTTGAGTCTGGTAGCAAGAGCTTTGTGGTGTACACCTCGGATTCGCAAAGGGTCTGGGACGCGCTTTCGCAAAAGCTTGCAGCTAAGGGAATTGCTGCTCACTATAAGCGTTCGGTGCGTATTCAAGACTCGCTTGCAGGACGTGCGTTTGCTAGCTTGATTGATGCGTACGTCACTCTCAGTGAACGTGCAGAGCTCGAGAAAAACATTGACTACCAGGCATCTGACCATCAGATGGGGGATATGTCGTGGTGGCCTCCACGTACCCTTACGGACTATTTGATTTCTCCTATTTCAGGCATAAGTGTTGAGCGCGCGTGGATGCTGGATAAAAGCTGGCGCGGTAATAGAACGCTGTATGCCACCAGAGTGCTTGAGACGCTTTCTAAAGCAGCTATGAGCTCACGCCTGTGCGCAGAGACCATCAAGAACCTTGAGCTTGGTAGAATTGGTTCTGCTGCTCAGCGCATTATTGAATACCTTTCTGCAGGAACATCTGATGAGCAGTCAGAGGCTGCTCAGTCTAAAGAGTTGACACTTCAGTCTCTTCAAAACCAAGAGTCGCTTAAGGTAATGAACAAGATTGTTTCTTCTGCTCAGGAGTTGCATGAGGCAGGATTAAAGCTCACTCCTCAGACACTCAAATCGTTTATTGAGCTCTGCAAAGACCAGGCGGTCATGATGCCTGTTTCTAATGGTGTCCAGTCTGATATTCAGGTGCTAATTGCTCCTGTAAGCCAAGCTCATTCTTTTGAGCCACATTCTTTTGATGCCGTCATTTTCCAGGGCATGGATACGTTGAATTTTGGCGTCAAAGCATCAGATGGTGCGCTTCAAGAGTTTGTTCGCCATGCGAGCAAAATGCCTAAGGTGTCAGAGTTTGCACGGTATCAAAGAGATTTTTATACGGCGCTTACAACTGCTTCTACCAGCGTTGCGTTTGAGAAGGTTGAGCAAAAAGATGTCTTTAACGCAGTAGCTCTCAGTGAGGTTAAAGCATGCTATCCAAAAGACTATGAAAAGAAGACAGGGGTTGCACGCGGAGAAGAAGAGGTGTTGGTAAACCTGTTGCCTCAAGCTACTGACCCAGAACGTGTTACAGAACTCCCAACAATCGAGTCTGGTGAGATTGACCCTAAACTAAAAAATATCGTGGTACTCCCACGTCATTTGACTAGGGAGACTCTTGAGCAGGAATTACAGGGTCTTATAGAGGTCACGCGAGAAGGGCTACCGCTTCTTTCCGCTTCTCAGATTGAGACGTATCTTGAGTGTCCCTACAAGTGGTTTACGCAACGTCGAATCAAAATTTCTCAGGTAGACACTGACTTTGCTCCAATGCAGATAGGTACCTTTATCCATCGTGTTTTGGAGCTAACACACGCAACACTTTTAGCTGAATCACTTGGTTGTGATGTGGCTGAAGTTGATTCAGTGGTTGAATCTGCGCTTTTACAAGACATTCCTGGATCTAGGATTACATCTGATAATCTAGATCATGCAAAACAAGTGTTAGACAGCTGTTTTGCCCAGGTCTGGGATGAGCAATTCAACAACATTAACCGAGCATCTTCAAATGAGCTTATTCCGCATAGCATTCAAGAAAGAAAACAGGTTGAGAATATACGAGAAAATCTCAAGGATCTTCTCGAGTTTGAAGCTTCGCACTTTATTGGCTATCAGCCCAGGTTTTTTGAGCTTCGTTTTGGTAGAGAAGAAAATGTTGTTGAGTATGCAGGAGCTCAATTTACAGGCTCGATTGACCGCGTAGATGTAAACGCTCATGGTCAGGCACTTATTATTGACTATAAACACAAGGCCACAAAAGATCTGAAGGCTTATTCAGCAAAGCTAAGCCTGGATAGTGAGCTTTCAAAAGAGATCCTTCCAAGGCATGTACAGTCTGCAATATATGCTCAGATTATGAGAAAACAGCTCACCAAGTATAAGCTTGAGCCAGTTGCTGCAATTTATCTGGGCACCAAAGAGCAAAAAGATAAGCCTTCATTTGCTCTTGCAGGCATGGCAACAGAAGCGGCAACAGAACATATTTGGAACATGAATCCGGAAGATAAAAAGCTTAGGGACCAGGCAGTTATGGTTGTGTCTCAAAACTCAGCGGAGTTTGCAGACTACTTGGACGCTTGGGAGAGTTTAATTGCTCAGAAGGTTCAAGCCATGCTTTCTGGAGATGTTCGAGCCAATCCTTGCGATAAGGATGCATGTAAGTATTGTCCAGTAAAACTGTGCGACAAGAGGAGGTAAGCTACTATGGCTGACACACGTTATACGCCTGGTCAAGAGAAGACCATCAAGACGCTTGATAAGCCTCTTTTTGTTGCAGCAGGTGCAGGTTCAGGAAAAACTTTTACGCTTACGCAGAGAATTGTGTGGGCTTTAAAAGAAGGTTCGGGAGCTGACGGAAAGTCGTATCTGAATAGCCTTGATCAGGCATTGATTATTACGTTTACCAATGCCGCAGCTACAGAAATTAAAGAGCGCGTTAGAGAAGCTCTAGAAAAAGAAGGTCTTCATAGCGCTGCGTTGCAGGTTGATGATGCGTGGATTAGTACTATCCACGGTATGTGCAGCAGAATCTTAAAGATTCATGCACTTGATTTAGGTCTTGATCCTGAGTTTGAAATCATTGACGACATGACCAGAAATCAGCTGGTCAATATATCTATTGAAGAAGTACTCAGAGAGCTTTCGCAAGATGAAAGCTATGCAGAGTTTCTCTCAACCTATGCAGGGAACAGAGATGCACTGAAGTCTCGTATTGAAACGCTGATTTCGTACGCTCAGTCATCTCCTGTAGGAATGGATGCTATTTCGTTTGTAGGGGATAGCTCTGACCTGGAAGCTCTAAAAGCGGAGCTTGAGAGTCTCTGCGGTGCACTCGACGCGCTAAGGGCTGCAATTTCTGCCACAAAACCAGATGAAGCAGAACAGCTACAAAATGTTCAATCTGAGCTTTCAAGTAAATTGCAGCAACACTTGGTTCTCTCGCTCACTGATTTTGACCAGGCGTTTTGGGAGGCTCTGGGAAAAGCCGTTAAGGCCATCCGTTCTTCAAAAGAAATAAAAAATGTAAAAGATGAAGCTGTATACCGGCTTAAGGTTTGTAGCGCTTTATTTGGACTTATTCAGGACATGTCTGAGGGTCAGAGTCTAAAAGATGTTACAGAGCAGGTCTACAAGCTCTTTAAACAGAAGAAACTTGCTGTTGGCGGCCTTGATAACGATGACCTTTTGCATCTAACGGCAAAGGTATTCGAAGAGCATCCAGAGATTGCAGCTGTTTATACGGATAAATTCAAGCTTGTAATGGTTGATGAGTTCCAAGATACGGACCAGCAACAGGTGCAGATGATTAAGAGTCTCTCAGGTAAAGATGCTCAATATCTCACAACAGTTGGTGATGCGCAGCAGTCAATCTATCGATTCCGCGGTGCTGATGTTGATGTGTTCTTTAGACGTCAAGCAGAGGTTTCAGAAGATTTGCAACCCCGTCTTGTAGATAATTTCCGCAGTCACAACGAAATTTTGCGATTTGTTGCAAAGGTTTGCAGCGCTGACGGCATGATTCCTAACTTTATGGATCTGTCTGCTGGGCGAGAAGAACCTAAAACTCCGTTTATTGCTCATTCGCCACGCGTATATTTTGAAGTCACAAAATTTGAAAAGTCAGGAAATTCTAAGCCAGGCGATGACGTTACAAGAAGCCAGCTTGTTGCGTATCAACTTGCAGATAGAATCAACACGCTTATGCAGGATGAGAAGATCCAAGCAAAAGATGTTGCAATTTTGATGAAATCAGTTAAAAAGGCACAGCCCTATATTGAGGCACTTCGTACCTTTGGAATTGAAAGCGTGGTCTCTGGAGCTTCAACGTTTGGTGAGCAGCCTGAGGT
>JABZHU010000005.1:0-20639 GCA_015258705.1 Atopobium sp.
GACTCAAGGGTTAGAGGAAGGACAAATCCAATAACAAAGTACACGTTCATGACAAGACCAAAGAATGGTCCAGAGATAAACGCCCAAGCCATAAGAAGAAAAGGTGGAAGTTTGTGGGGTTTCTCGCCTTGTAAAAGGGCCTTATGACCAGCAGATGCAGAATGAACCGATGTAAAAGTTGCAAGAAGACCGCCCAGATAGCCAACAAGTCCCCACGCATACATCTGCCACGGAGTCCACGAACCTTGTCCAAAGAAAACGTTGGAGAGAAGCGCAGATAGCGCACCTACCAGAAAGCCCGCGTGTCTTCCGAGAAACGCTCCAGAAAAGATAGCAACTGCTGATACTGGCTTTACGTATGCGAGTGGCGCAAAAGCAATTCTTCCCGCGGCTCCCAAGGCACTAAAGACGGCCGTGGGTACCAATTTGGAAACTGAAGGCTTTTGGGTCTCAAAACTTAACATAAATAATGCAACTGAAATGATTGCTAAAATAATTGAAGATACCGCAGTAAAATCGGGAAAATATATCATTTCAACAGCAAGGATAATAGGAGTAGCAAAGAGTGCTACAACCTCTAGAAAAATTGATAACGTGTGCCGATTACCCACGAGAACCTCACGCTTACCGTCAAAATAAAAATATCGAGAAGGTCTGTCTTATTTTGGCATAAGATGATTTGAAACTACAACAAGGAGGCCTCATGATCTATCTGGGAAACTTTAGTTATAACGACGAGCTTGATTCTACTGACAACTACTGCCTTATGCCTTGCATTGTTGAGGCAGACTCCACAGATCATGCACTTGAGCTTTTCTCGGAGCACCTTATTGAGGTTGCAAAGACATCTGACCTGCTTGATGGTGCAAAAGAGATTTTCTTGGATTCCATTGTTGAGTTGGGAGAAGTTCCAACCACTCCTCTGATTGCTCAGTGGCAAAAGATTATGCCTGCAGGAGTTGGCCTATGCAGCATCACCAGCGCTCTTCCAACACTTGAGTTTGATGACGAGACGGCCAATGCCTACGGCTTCAATGAGCATTCTCACGACCATGAGGAAGATGAAGAGGAGCATGAGCACGAGGAGTTTGGCGACATCAATGATCTTGACGATGAGCTTCTTGAGGAGCTTGGCCAGGATGAGGAGCCTTTCTTAAGGTTCTAGCCACCTACTCCGCCGACCACACCCAAGAGTTCTCAAAGAACTCTGAAGTTGGCTCTGTTAGAGAAATCTGACCATCAAAAACTAGAGAAACGTTATCAGCAACGCGCGATATCAACTGCATGTCGTGCGTTGCTATTACTATGGTTGCACCTTCTGACTGAGCGCGAGAAAGCAAATTGACAACAGCATCTTTGGTTGCGGCATCCAGGCCTTTTGTTGGCTCGTCAAGAATAAGCAGACGCGCTTTTGTAAGCAGCACTTTTACGAGGGCTAAGAGTTGCTGCTGTCCACCAGACAAATCGTATGGATGAGAAGACATAAGCTTCTGATATGTTGTGCGAGCAAGAAGTCCCGAAGCTTCCAGAAGCTCCTGAACATCCTGATCAGAATAGGCGCCACTTTGTTGCCACTGGACAAGCTCCTCGCCCACACTTTGGCAGGTAAAGAGCAGCTCGGGATCTTGTGGAATGTATCCTTGGGATTGCTGGAGCTGGTTGTAGATATGTCCGCGCCTTGGACGGAGAACACCTGCTGCAAGCCTTAGCAGCGTTGACTTACCTGAGCCGTTGCCGCCTACGAGCGCACGAATTTCTCGCCCCGTGACCTCAAGCGAGCACTTGCTGAGCACCAGCTGCTCACTCTGTGGATACGCAAACGTCACGGCGCTGAACTCGAGCACGGGAGTGTTGTCGGCCACGGCGGATGCTTGGTTTGGCGCGGAGCTGCGAGGACAAAGCGCCTGGCGAGAAGAGCTGTCTGCTTGGAGCGCATCGGGTTTCTCGCCACCAAGGCAGACACGTGCGTCAGCGAGGTACTCGAACGCGGCAACGTCGTGGGTGGCAACAAGCACGGCAACGTTGAGCTCGCGCGCCACTCGCTCCAGGAGCGCGGTGAAACTCTTCTGCGCAAACGGGTCCAGCTGCGAGGTTGGCTCATCCAGCAAAAGCAGCTTTGGGCGCATGACAAGCGCTGCAGCAAGGGCCACTAGCTGCTGTTCTCCCCCGGAAAGTTCGTTGCAGCGCTTGTGCAAAAGCGATTCCATGCCAAAGAAACTGACCGTCTCAAAAATACGTCGGCGCATTTCTTTCTCTGAAACGCCTCGATTTTCCAGGCCAAAAGCCAGCTCTTTCAAAGGTGTCTCACACACAAGTGCTTGTGAAGTGGCTTGCGGCACAAATGCAATGGTGTCTACGGATTGCGCCTGCGTCATCGTAGAAACCTCTTGGCCGCAAACAAAAATGGAGCCCTCTCGCCTACCTTGAGGTGCAATCTCGGGCTTAATGAGGCTCAAAATGGTGGACTTGCCTGAACCAGTTGGTCCCTGTAAAAGACTAATCTGACCAGCACAAACCTCACAGGAAAAATCTTCTACAACGTTGCGGTCTAAAGTTAGAGCGTACGCAAACGAGAGATTTTGAATAGCAAGAACTACTTCTTTACTAGCTGAAGTAGTAAGTGAATTCTGAATATAGGAAGAATGCTCACTCATACAGACTGCTCCCATAAGACAGTATCAATACGCACAAAAATTGCTGGTAAAACGGTAAACAGCACTACGCCCAGATACCAAAAGCTCACTTGGAACTCTGGCATAGTAGGATAAAACTGCCAGGCTTGTACCAGCATATACAAAGAAACCGCAGCTATAACGCTTAAGAAAGTAAATACCAGCAACGCCACAGTATCATAGGCGTCAAGCACTTCAGCGCTCCATCTACTCCTGTGCCCTGCCATCCCCCAACCTCGAGACACGATAGACTGAAACGTACTCATCGACTTCTCCAGCGCGCTCATGCACACTGCGTTAATGGTGGCAGCTGATTGCACAATAGTTTTTCTCGCGCTCAAAAGACGGCTTTGACTTGGAACACGGCTTTGCTGATGTGACTGCACAGCAGAATCACACCTTCTAGCTGCGGTATTTGCTGACTGAATTTGACGGGCTGTTGTCAGATCAGAAAGTAGTTGTGGCATAAGCTGCACAGAAAGACTCAAGACCAGCTGCAATCCCGGAAAGCGCACGCTTGATCGCTGTAACATCTCGAGCGGCGATACTACTGCAAATAGGCACTCAAGCCAGCTCAAAGTACTTACGAGCACAAGACCCGAGGTAGCCCCGTACACCAGACTTTCTGCGTACAGTTGCGTGTGCCCAAAAGAATACAAAACGGTAGATCCAGATGCCGAGAAAAACGGATTAATTATCGCCATCAATATAATAATTGGAGCATACCAAACAAGCTGTTTAACAGCATGTTTGGTGTCAAACAACTGGATTGTGCACAGCTGCGCTCCTAGAAAAGCAATCAGCGCACAGAGAGGCTGAAAAGAAAACGCGGCAAGCACAACCTCGCATCCAAACAGTACAACCGTAGCAAGTGGATGAAGGCGAGAAAAGCTTGTGCGCGCGAGATTCATTAGTTCACCGCGTTAACGTACATCCAAACAACCGAATCGCCATCATGCAGAACATATGCATCAGACGTGTAGTTAGGCTGAACACCGTTAACTGAGTATACCCAGCCGCTCTGTGGACCGTGGTCACGCTCTGCAAGCCCATTAATAGCCGCAACGTACATACCAAACGACGTGCTACGTGCATTTACCCCGGCTCCACTTGCAAGCAACGCATCATAGACTGACGTACCCTCTTGCACCTGGAGGTTGACGGTAAATGAAGACCCTTTGGCTGCAGAGCCGTCAACCGTAACACTTACAGAAAGCGCATTATTCTCTTTACGAGGAGCAGCTACAGCGTTTGTTGAGTTACCAGAGTTAGAAGGCTCCGACGTTTTCTGATTAGAAGAATCCTGCGTTTTAGACGCATCAGCATTTGATTGAGCATCAGGAGTAGAGCTCCCTTGCGTCTGTGACGTCTGAGAGTCTGCTTGCGTGCCAGAAGCACCTGCTGCCGTCTGACCTTGTGCGGTAGGAGCTTCTTGAGCAGAAGTGCTTGAAGCGGGCGTAAAGAAATACTGGACTAATGTCCATGCAAAGAAAAGCATGAACACAAAAGATACTATTGATGCTGCCAAATAGAGAATCCGTTTGGATTCTCTTGTGAGCTTAACCACTATCTCACCTGGCCTCGGCCATTGGGAACATGGTGAATTGCAGCAGTTTCTTTCTTAAGCAACACTACAAACACTGCAAGAACTGCACCAGAAGCAAAGAAACCAAAGACACTCAGAAGTGGAATGGTAGGTGCAGAGGACACCTGCTGTGGGGCAGCAGCCTGCTTATTTGAGTATTCAGTAGGTGGAAGCTGCTTCTCGTCAGAGTTGTTATCTGCAGTCTTGTTCTCAGATGGAGCCTTTGTAACCTCCTCACCAGCACTCGCAGCGGTGGTCGAGGAAGTTTCATGCGCAGCTGGAGATGAAGGATCTTGAGCTGGCACGTTTGTAGCTGTGGAATCTGTCCTGCTAAAAATGTCTCCAGATGGCTGGGTATTCTCGCCAGAAGGTTTCTGATTAATAAGCGAGAAAAGCGTGCCGGAGTCGTTGGTGTAGTAAAGATTGCCCTCAAAATCTGCAATGACCGACGACGTGGTGTAGTTCTGATGATCTTTATCAGGAGTGTAAATCTGAGCTGCTCGGCTGGTACCCAACTTGTATACCCATACGCCACCAGGTAGACCGTTTACCGTGAAGTAGGCGTAGGTACCGTTTTGCTGAACAGAAACAAGAGGGGTGCTCTGAGACTTACCCTTGCCAGCACGAGCCTGGTCAGTCACCGTAAAGGTGTCAAGAGAAATCACAGAGATAGTTCCGTAACCCTCAGCATCGACGCCGTTAACAAAGACGTTAGAACCGCTGATAGTTGGTGTAGAGGTAGACTCTGCTGCAAATTTGACCTGCTTCTCCTCAACAAGAGAAGAGCCATTTCTTCTAATCAAGTGCAGCGTACCGTCATTTCTGGTTACGGCAAGATAGGTTCCATTACCGTTTTGATCAACGGAAACAGGAACAATACCTGCGCGAATTGGTGAACCAAGGTTAAGCTCGGCCTCAATGGCGCCGGTTGTACCGTTGATAAGCCTGACAGAGGACGACTCGTCGCCAATCATAAAGTCCGAGCCAGAAGCCGCTGCGCCAGACCAGTAATAACCTGAAGGCTGACCAGAAGTTGCTCCAGGAATATTTGCAGGCTGCGCATTCTGCTTCCAGCGAAGCGCACCAGTTGTAGCGTCAACAGCAACCATGTAGCCACCAGCTGCGTCAAATCCGCTCATCTTAGTAAACTCAGCCAAGATGGTGCCGTTATTAACCGTCAGGCTAGAAACAGACTGCAGCGCATTGGTGGTATCCAGCGGCTCTGTTTTCCAGATGCACTCCATAGTTGTTGCCGAGAATGCGGTAAGACATCCATCATCGGTAGCAACAACAATCATGCCATTAACGTACAGAGGACGTGCAAAGTACGAGACCTTGGAGCCAATCTGTGCCGAGGCAATAAGGTTACCTGTTGCAGCGTCAACTGCTTTGAGAGTAGAACCGCTTACGTAATAGACCGTATCATGAACAATGACCTGATCAGAAACAAATCCAGGTGTATTCTGAGTTCCTTCGGTAACACTCCAACGAAGAGCTGCAGAATTAATGGGGGTGCTCTGCGTAGTAGTGGAACTGTTTCCGCTACCAAAACCGCTCCAAGATGCCTCGTAGTTAGGGTGCTCAGCAAATGGATTGATGACCAACTCATTTTGAGGAGTTGGAATGGAGCTATCCTGACCACCATATGTCCAGGTAATAGTTGTGTTCTCGTCCAAGGTAACATTATTTGCCATCTTGTCCGAAAGCTGGCCGTTCACAAAGAACTGCCACCATTTATAGGCGCCATCTACCTGCGCTGTTGCAAGCGTAAGTCCCTGTAAAGGCGACGTAATAGAAGATAGATAACCGCCCGCTGCATCGTAGGTAAGGCCATTATTCTTCAGGTAGTCATACGTTACCTTGTCAGCAGTGGTACCCTTACGGACCTCAATAGTCTGCGTAGGAGCCCAGTGCTGAGGCTTACCGTCTTTATCAAGACCTACTACAGAAAGAGTGACGGAAACAAGCTGACTTGGATCTGGGTCTTCCTCTACAGATCGAGCGCCCTTCTCGCCTGCCACAGTAAAGGTGGCAGAGACCTTCTGATTAGTAAGGGCCTGGAACTGCTCGTTATCTGGATACAAACTTGCATAGCGAGAATAGCGTGCACTTGAAAGAAGTGCCGAAACCGTAACAGACGTGTTGTACTCAGGAGTCTGTGCGAGAACAAGATTCTCGTTCTGAATGATTGTTGGCTGAGAAGAACTGTACGTGCGCGCCTGATCAGCAGGACCCATGGAATCGTATGTTGGGAACTCTGAAGGCACAATACCACTTGCGGTCTTATCGGTATTGTTAACATCATAAGACCAGGTCAAAGAGCCGTCAGCAGCACGATAGAACTTGTTTGGCGTGGCCAGAGACTCAGAAACGCTATCCTGCTTATTCTGCTGACCAGAAGGAGTGGCAAGCGCATCCCAGAAATGAGCCTTAGACTCATTCATCAAAGCAAGCTCTGCATCAATATCAGTCTGATTAAGCGGGCTTACCGTAACCGTAAGAGTCTTAGAGACTGATACCTCAGGATTTTCTTTATCGGTAACGGTCAGAGTGATGTCTACCTGCTGCGCGGAAGCAGAAGGCAAAGGCTGATACACCGTTCCCCTATAGCCATTAAACCTAATGGCGTCATTGGAGGACGTGTACGTAAACTGATAGCGCTTTCCGTCCAAGCCAAAGTTCTTTGGCGTAGGCATCTGCAGGTCATCTGTAACCGCCTGAGCATTAATTGAGTGATTGGTATACACATCTTTAATACTTGATGCCGAGAAACGCCTGTTAATGCGCCTCAAGAGATTATTCTGTGCATCGGTAATAGCCGAAGGATCTCCGGGAACCGTTATGGTAAAGGTTTTCTGATAACTTGTCTGAGGAGCGTCGGAGCTGCTTAAAGAGACATTTGCAGTCAGCGTTACCTGCTTGTCACGAATACCGCGAGTAACTGTTGCCTTATAAGGCTCAGTACCATAACCATCAATACGAACAGTAGATGTATCTGAGCTGGTCCAGGTTACCTTAGACCAAGAGAGCTGGCTCCCATCAGCAGAAACAAGCTTATGTGGAAGGGTAAAGTCTGAAGTTACCGAAGACTCATTTTGTCCTGCAGCATATGATGGTGCAAGGTTTTGAGATACGTCAGCAAGCTGTGCCTGAGATTTTGCCTCATCCCAAGGGATTAAAACATTGCAGGTATATTGAACGGTCTTTCCATCCTTGGAAAGTTCAAAGGTAACTTTTGCCTGACGAAGAATAAGAGTGCTTCTCTGATTAGTAAAGCCAGCGGCATCCATCCAGAAGTACTCAATAGAACCATTAGTTGCAAAATCAGTAGAAATACCTGCATGAGCATATGAAGCTGTTGAAGACATCTGAACAGAGGTCACTCTAACGTTAACCTCTCCAGCACCAATACGGCGCAGCTCTTCTGCAACCATAGTGTTGAGGTTAGTGTCTACACCATAACGAGGTTTTGGCTTATAGAAGGAATTGGTCAGTGTTTCTACTGCCTGGTCCAGTGTTTTGTGTGGATAGTCAGTCTCATTAGCGGTTGCAGCAACGCCAGGACCTGTCTCTTCAGAGGTTGTGACTGCGCTAGAAGTGGCGGCTACGGTACCAGAAACAGCTTCGGTACCAGAAGCGCTGTCATTAGCAGCAAGAGCAGTCTCCGTTGAGGAGGTTGCAGTAACAGTAGTGGTCAACTCCCCCGCTGCTTCTGCGAATGCAGGAGCTGGTAAGAGCGCAAGCACTAAAAGTATGGAGAAAAGGCTATTGAGCGCCTTTTTAAACATGCTTCTAATTCCTTCCAACTTGTGGTGAGTTTAGCCTTCTTGCCATAACAAGCACCACTATTCCAAGTACAACTAAAGGCAGACTGAGTAACTGTCCCATGGTAATAAAGCTGCCAAAGAGATAGCCAAGCTGCTCGTCAGGAACACGGACAAATTCCACGACAAACCTAAAAATGCCATAGAGCATCAAAAACGTTCCAATGAACGTTCCTTGTGGACGAGGAGGATACTTCCTAGAAAGGACGTACAAAATGACAAACATCACAAGACCCTCGAGAAGTGCTTCGTAGAGCTGAGAAGGGTGACGATAGACCGCTCCTCCCGTCTCAAACATAACTCCCCAAGGCAAATCTGTTGGCTTTCCCCAAAGCTCACCGTTAATGAAGTTTGCGCAGCGTCCAAAGAAAAGACCAAGTGGTGCGCCAATAACTCCCAGGTCACAGATGGTAGGGATAGAAAGACCCGATGCCTTACAGACAATAGAGCCGCCAACAACAGCGCCTACAAGGCCTCCATGGAAACTCATACCACCTT
This sequence comes from Atopobium sp., assembly GCA_015258705.1. Classification (GTDB taxonomy): domain Bacteria; phylum Actinomycetota; class Coriobacteriia; order Coriobacteriales; family Atopobiaceae; genus Lancefieldella. The sequence goes on from JABZHU010000005.1 coordinate 8,580, forward strand.
GGCTTAAGGCAAATGCATCAAGTGGATGAGCTACGTAATAGCCTGCACCGTAGAAAATAACGTAGAACAGACGGGCGCCCACAATAACGCCAAACGAGATGCCTACCATCAAATTAAGCACGTCATCAAGGGTAACGTTAAGTTTCCAGCGCTGAGCAGTTCTGTACATAACTACGCCAGCAAGCACAAAGCCCACGAGATATGCCAGACCATACCACCTGATAGATAGCGGACCCAGTGAAAGCGCTACTGGGTTTAATGAATGATAAAAAGCATCAAGCCACACAATACGTCCTACTTACTAAAACTACTTTGAAAGAACATGCGAAGGAGTTGCACCACGCTGGCCCTGATAATGGCTACCAAGATCTTCGCAGCCATAAGGACGCTCAACAGGAGAACTCATGCGCTCAAAGGAAAGCTGACCAATCCTCATGCCAGGGTGCAAAATGATTGGAAGGTTAGCTACGTTAGAAAGCTCCAGTGTGAGCTCTCCGTCCCAACCTGGATCAACATAGCCTGCAGTTGAGTGAATCATAAGGCCCAGGCGTCCCAGGGTGGACTTACCTTCAAGTTTGCCGAGGATATCGTCAGGAATAGCAATGCGCTCAAGCGTAGTGCCAAGCGCAAACTGACCAGGATGAAGGACAAAAACCTCTCCCTCAGGAACATCAATTGACTCAGTAAGACCCTCTTGAGCTACAAGTGGATCAATTGAGGTATGCGTAGAATTGCGGAAGATTCTAAAATTTGAGCCAAGACATACGTCAACCGATGCAGGCTGCACGTTTTTCTCGCATAAAGGCTCAATAACGATACGACCAACTGCAATCTCTGCTTTAATGTCGCGATCAGAAAGAACCACAACGTCCACCTTTCTTACGTCATACAAATGTATGGTCAGAAAAACTAGTTATCCATTTATATAAAATATCACGCCCTACACAATAATGTGCGGGACGTGATATATAAAATTCGCAAATATGCAGGTTAGTCATGGTTCACCACAACTTCTCTGCATAAAAAACACGTTTACGTGCGTGAAGCTAACAACCGATAAGCGTCAAATGTTCGCTTTTTGACGCCGAACGGTAACTTACAGCATTGCAGGCTGAACGCGCTTTACACCAGGAACGTGCTCAATCAGGATACGCTCAATACCCTCAGACATATCATATGCAGACATTGGGCAGCCAGCGCAAGAACCAGTCATCTCAAGCGTTACAGTGCCGTCATCGCTTACATCAATAAGCTCAACGTCGCCGCCATCGGTCTGAAGGCTCTGACGAATAACATCAAGGGTTGCATTCAAAAGGTCACGATTAATGGCCATGTTTGCTCCTATTCAAACTCTTCAAGCGCGGATGCGCCCATAACTTACAACAAGGGTATCCTACCCAAAATTCCAAACTTATTTCTGCACTATCCAATTGGCGAGAAAAGATGTCCAACTGAAGCATCTTTGAGACGTGCAGGCAATGATGCACCCGACGCTGTCGCCGCAATCGCTGCAGCTACGCGAGAGGTAGCCTCTCTTGTCTGCTCCGTGCTCAGAAGCGTTGCGTCCACCATAAAACGCTTCACACCAGCAGAAAGCATCTCAGCCATCTCTGGCACGCCGTCAAAGAGCTTGGGGCTCCAAATCTTGGAGCGACCATGTCTGTCAGTCCTTACGGGCATGTAATCGTTATCAATACCTCTAAGAGTATGCTCCTCAAGGCGCAGCTTACAGGCATCGCAATCGTGGATACACTTGCCCGTAGACATCAAAATGCAGTGCTCAGTGGTCATGGTACGAATACGGCCGCTGACCATATAACCCACAGGAATCGAGGTGTTTCTCGCTATATGACAGATCTCTTGGAGGGTAAGCTCGGAGTTGAGCCAGACGCCTTCTGCGCCCATGTCGGCAAGTGCCTGTAAGGCGTAATCGTTGTGGACTGGAATGCACTCGCGCACCTCAGGGATGGCTCCGCGCTCAACGGCCAGCGCCAGCTCGGAGATGTTTCCCACGGCAATCGGCTTACCCGCTGCAACGTAGGGGTCCAGGCGCTTATGGTCAATCTCGCGACATACCTCATCAAGCCATGGGGTCACCTTGGCGAGAAGATCCTCTGGCCACGAAGTCTCTGCGAGCGCATCGGTAGTTGCATACAGACGATTTGCTCCCGCCTTGAGCGCAACACGTGCCTGCTCGGGAGTCTCAACTAGAACACAGACCTCTGCCTGCGATGCATTTGTTTTTGCAGTCGCCTCATCAAAGGCAAAAAGCTTCTCTTTGTCTTGGGCTTCTCGCTCCTTTTGATAGGCAAGACGGGAAAGCGGAGCAATCTTCTGCTCGCGGTTCTGGTACTCCTCAAGAAGCGCAGCCTCGAGCTGCTCACATGCCACGGCACGGACCTTGTGGACAGCACTAAAACTCATGCCGCACGTATCGTCCATCTGGACGTCAAAGCTTACGGCCTCAAACGGCGAGGTTCCCATGCGGCCAACGTGCTCAATAAGCTCGTCAGAGGTTACCGCCTTGGTGCGTGCCTCCTCCACCACAAAGCCCTCGGCAGACGCGCTTGCCACACCGTCTGCGGTAGTAAGGGCCACAGTAAAGGGCTGGCCAATGCGGGCAATAATAGCCACGTCAACAGCTCGTTTACGAGGATATTCCAGTGAAGAGATCTGATCAGCAGCTACGCGCGCCGCTTCAGAGCGAATAATGCGTACCGTAGATCCGGTCTGCATAACGCGAGAAGTGCGCACGGTAACTGTCTGACCAGGCTCAACATCAATAGGACAAAGAGCGGTCAGGAACTTGTCAGGCTCATCGAGCGGCCTAATTTCAAGCAAGTCATTCTTGCCAATAGGCGCGTGTGCAATAAGATCAACATCTGCCTGCTTGTAGCGGCGCAGCTTAACACGGCCACCATTGAGGCCACTCTTGCGCTCAAGAGCATCCTCAAGTGGGCGTCCGCCGGTGACCTCTCCGACAATCTCACCGCGGTTGTTGGAGCGCTCGTAGCTCATCATCTCGTTGCCAGCGGTACCATGCAGGTAGGCGTTGGTTAGGCCACGGTTAAACGAGCGTTTAAGCAAGCGGTGACGGCGTGCCACATCAGCCTGGTTGTCCACGCCTTTCTCGGCAGCATCAATTGCTTGACGATACGAAGACACCACCGAGTACACGTACTCAGGTGCCTTCATGCGGCCCTCAATCTTAAGCGAGCCCACGCCCGCCTCAATCATGTCAGGTACGTCATCGATAGTGCAGTAATCCTTAGGGCAAAGCAGTCTATCAATGCCACCCATCGAGACAACTTCATGCTTAGAGTTAAGCAGCTCATACGGCAAGCGGCACGGCTGAGCACAGGCTCCACGGTTAGCAGAGCGGTCTCCTCGCATTGACGACATGTGACAGATGCCCGAATAGCAGAAGCACAAGGCGCCGTGACCAAAACACTCCAGCTCAACGCCGAGCTTAGAAATAGTAGAAATTTCTTCTTTCGTAAGCTCTCTGGACAGCGTAACGCGACCCACACCAAGCTTTTTGCAGGCAGCAACACCGCGCGTATCGTGGATGTTTGCCTGTGTTGATACGTGGCATTCAATCTCTGGCCAGGTTTGTCTGACCTGAGCCATAAGACCCCAGTCTTGGATGATAAAGGCGTCTGCACCAAGAGTCCACGCGCGACGAATCAAGCGCAGTACCCGCTGCATCTCATCCCACTTAACAACAACGTTAACGGTGACGTACACGCGAGCGCCAGCTAGATGAGCCTGTCTGCACGCACGTGCAAACGACTCGTCATCAAAGTTGTCCGCACCACGGCGAGCATTGAAGTTGTTGCCCAAGCCGCAGTAAATAGCATCAGCACCACCAGCAAGAGCTGCGGTAAATGGCGCTGGACCTCCCGCTGGGGCGAGAAGTTCCATCTGTGTTGCGCGAGGGAGTGGCTGAGTTGAGAGCTCCTTGTCAGAAGCTTCCTCTGTCCACTCTGCCTCATTCATGCGATTTAGCTCGTGAGCTGTGGATTCTCGCTCACGACGATTACGTTCGTTCATAGTACCTAACTTGCCGCGTCGCTTGTTACTTCTTAAGTGAAGAAAGTGCTGGATGAATCTTATCTTTGTCGGAAAGAATAACCTTTACTGGATCTAAGGTCTTCTCGCCAAGAAATGCTGGCCACTCAATGCCAAGCTCTGGATCATTCCACATGATGCCGCCCTCATCACCTGGGTGATAGATGTCGTCACACTTATAGCAGAACTCCGCAGTCTCAGAGAGGACCAAAAAGCCGTGGGCAAAGTCGCGAGGAACAAAGAACTGCCTGCGGTTCTCAGCGGACAGGACAACGCCTTCCCACTGACCCCAAGTTGGACTTCCCTCTCGCAGGTCAACAGCAACGTCAAAGACAGTGCCAGAGATTACGCGCACAAGCTTTGCCTGTGGATGCTCAATCTGGAAGTGAAGGCCGCGGAGCACGCCCTGAACGGAATAGGACTGGTTGTCCTGTACAAACGAAGCATCAATGCCGCCGGCAACAAAGTTTTCTTCACGATAAGTCTCCATAAAGCCACCACGAGCATCACCGTACAGCTTTACGTCCACAACCTTTACACCTTCAATCGAGGTGTCATAAAACGTAAAATTGCCCGATTGAATAGGGTTTTTAAGCTCTTTTGGAAACTCCATAGCGTTCACCTTTCGATTTCTTTAGGTAATCTACTATATACGAGTCAAGATTAATAAGGCTTTTGAGCTATGATATTCATGCAGTTAACGTGTAATTTGCAATTCAAAGGATGCTCGTGAGAATTCTTGCAGTCGTTCCCGCTTACAACGAAGAAGCCTGCATTGCTTCAACTATTACAGAGTTGTGCCAGGTAGCTCCTCAAGTTGATTACATCATAATCAACGACGGCTCCGCTGACCGCACGCTGGATATCTGTAAAGAGCGTGGATTTAACTACCTCAATTTGCCAGTTAACGGAGGCCTTTCTGCAGGCTTTAGGGCTGGTATGCGCTACGCCAAAGAACATGGTTATGACGCTGTGGTGCAGTTTGACTCCGATGGTCAACATAGACCTGAGTACATTGCTCCTATGGCGCAAGCAATGGTAAACGAGGGAGCAAATATCGTCATTGCTTCTCGCTTTGTCACCAAGGCTCGCGGAAACTCTCCTCGTGAGATTGGCTCCAAGCTGATTTCTTGGCTTATTAAGACAAGCACTGGTCAAACCATTACTGACCCTACCTCAGGCATGCGTATGTACGACCGTGGTCTTATTGAGACGTATGCGCGCTCCTTTGACTTCTCCCCCGAGCCAGACACTATCTCGTTGCTGATGCGTCGAGGAGCTAAGGTTGTCGAGATTGAAACTGAAATGCGTGAACGTCAAGGCGGCGAGTCCTACTTGAGCTTTTACAACTCAATTATGTATATGGCTCGCACGTGTCTCTCACTTTTGCTCTTCCAGTGGTTTAGATAAGGTGGCACCATGACTTTAGTTCTGAGAATTCTGCTGCTTATTGGCGCCCTATTTGCCATGGGCATTGTCATCAATAGCGTCCGCAAATCAAAGATTCGTATCTCCGACTCTGTCTATTGGGTTGTTTCTGCAGGAATCCTTGTTTTGTTTGCGCTTATCCCTCAGCTTGCCTATTTCTTCTCGGGCCTGTTTGGTTTTATGAGCCCTGCAAACTTTGTCCTGCTGCTGGTTATTGTGCTGATGCTTATTAGGATTTTCCATCAGTCCTGTGCAATTTCTAAGCTTACTTTTAAGGTTGAACAGCTTTCAAGCGAACTTGCCCTACGCGACAAAGACGCACGTGACGAGAAAAACCTTGATTTTGTAACTGATCTTAACCAGCGTACTCGCGTGTAAACGACGCGTCAGCTCTCTGACGGCACGCTCACGCAGGCAATACCTTAAAAAGTCCGCTTACACAGCGGACTTTTTCTTTTGATCTTTAAATCCCAAGAAGCAGAAGATTCCAAATACCAGAGCAAGAATTGCAAGCGAGATATCATAGAGCACACATGCTCCCATAATGCCAAAGTTGCCTACAAACCAACCTCCTGTAAGCGCAGCGAAACCTGCACCTGCAGCGTAGCTCACAAACACCGCAACCTGCTTACGCATGGTTACTACCGCATAGTACAAAATGACCGTGAGCGCATTGAGCAGGCCTCCAAAGAGCAGCATCAAAAGCTCCAGCTTATACGGTTCAAAATCAAGACCATAGAGAAGTCCAAGAACTGGAGCGCCTAGCGGCCAAGCCAGCGCCATAGAAACAACAGTAGCTAAAGCAACTACGGCAAAACCCTTAAGAATCAGGCCCACAAACTGCTTGTCTTGCTGATTATTCCAATATTCAGCCATCTGAGTAAGCAGTGGCTTAAAGACAAAGTTACTTAAAAGATTGATAACCATGGCTGGCATGGCCAAAGCCGTAAAGAACGTAAGAAGTTCCTGATTACTCAGACCGCCCAACGCATAACGAGGTGCACCAACAACATACGTCAGCAAAAATGAACCAGCAAACAACGGAGCGGTAGTAACCAGCAGTTTTGCAATTTGCTTACCGTCAAATGTAGGCTTAAGCGTTGCCATCCTCTTAGTAGGAGGAATGACAAGCACAATCATAACTATCAGCGATGCAACAAAAGAAAGAGCTGCGCCAATAAGCAAATTCTTTGTAAGAAGCACACCCGCCGCAAAGCCAACAACCGTTGCAAGCACACGATAAAAGAATGCCCTACCAGCAATATCTAAGCGACCATGCTGTTGGAACATGCCATGGAAAACATCTTCTACAACGTCAAATAAGCGCAGCGAAGCAATAAGGGCATACAGCAACCCCTCATAGCTCAATCCCTGGGACTGCAGGGTAAAAATAATAATTCCCGCAATCATCAAACCAGTTGTGATGATTCGTGCCGCAAGATACACGCCAAACGAGAACACTTCTTCTGTATCGGTAACCTGATACGTCCTAATTTCAAAGTGACCAATAACCATAAGCTGCTGAGCCACAGCATACGCAAGCGAGAAAACACCACCGGCAGCAGCTCCCATGGTACGTGTGACCACCATCAACATAAGCACTGTTGAGGCAGCGTTCATTAAAGAACCAAGCGTATTCCAGAAGTAGTTTTTCTTAAGCTGTTCCGCAGAAGTATCAATAGTCATAGTTAGCTTTTCTGACCAAAGTCTTCAAATGCCTGGCGACTTCCTTTGGTAACGTCTACATCTTTCCACTTACCAAAATCAAGCGCACCAGGATGGTGGTTTTTACGATCCTTCTCTGGAGGAAGCTGCATGTAATCCCCGTATCCCCTGGTTAAAAGCTTGTCATATTCCTTTGGAAGCGTAGTAGTAATATCCTCAAAAGGAACACGAACCATAGGAAATACATCCTCTTTATCCATAGACCAGTTCTCTGGATCAGGTTCAACAAAACTGGCGTAATGATTGGTATTCTCGCCCTCCGCAGTACGAGCTGCCTCATCCCACTTACGCTGAATCAGCGCGGATGAAACCCTAAAGAGCTTCAAGGTATGGTGAATGACAAAACATCCCGCAAGGGCAACTTTCTTCTTCCAGCCAGTCAACGGCACGCGTGGAGTTGGAGTAACCAGAAGGAAGTTCAGACGACCCCAGAACCATGTCTGACGCTTAATCTTGGCAAGCGTCTTAGGATCTGCAGGAATCTTATCAAAGGGAAAAATGCCAATAGAAATAGCGTACGTAAAGGGGCAGGTCATAAACTCATCAGGAACACACACTGTTCCCTTTAAAGAAAGGTTTGTATTTACTGCAGGAAAGTAATTGTTCGTCCTGCCGTTTTGAATGCAAAAATCTGGTCGAAGAAGCGCAGGTGCTTTCTCCAAAAAAATCTCATAATCCTCGCGGAACATCGAGATATCTACGTCATCATCCCAGGGAATAAAGCCTTTGTGTCTCACAGCGCCAATAGCTGTTCCGCCGTACGCCTGATACGAAATGCCAAGCTCCGTGCAGACGCGGTCAAGCTCATCCATCAAAAGCGTAGAAAGAATCTGGATCTTTCTTAGCTCATCGGGGTTCTCGTATGTCTTATATCCGTCAGACTCCACAAAGGCTCCCATTCGCCATCGTCCGATAACATTCTTATAATACTAGACATCGGAGCTAATCGATTGGATGTAGCAATGTATACACCTCAGGATCACACGTTTGCTGTCTGCGCTTATGGCGAGAGTCCCTATCTAGAAGAATGCATTCTCTCGCTCAAGGAGCAAACACTGTCTACGAATATTCTTTTGGCTACTTCAACACCAAATGAACTCATTCAGTCTCTTTGCGAGAAGTACAACATTCCTATGCACGTCAATCCTGGACCGGGAGGTATTGCCGGCGACTGGAACTTTGCCGTCAGCGTTTGCACAACTCCGTTAGTAACCATCGCTCACCAAGATGATCTCTACAAACCAAACTATGCAGAGTACATGCTTGAACGCGTGAACAGCTCTTCTCGCCCACTGATTTACTTCACCAATTATGGTGAGCTGCGTGACGGTGAAGAAGTTCTTGAAAATCGCTTGCTTAAGGTAAAGCGTCGTCTTTTGTACTCGCTCTCCAAGCCAGAAAATGCAGGTAAAGCATGGGCTAAACGTCGTGCGCTTGAGCTGGGCTGTGCTATTTGCTGTCCAAGCACCACGCTGGTTCTCCCCAACCTTGAAGTGCCTGTTTTCGAGGCTGGATTTGGCTCCAATTTAGACTGGGAAGCATGGGAAACAATTAGTAAGCGTGAGGGTGATTTCTTGTACGACACCCGTATACTGATGCTTCACCGCATTCATGAAGACTCTGAGACCAGCCATCTTATTCACGATAACCGTCGTGAAAAGGAAGACCTTGAGATGCTCAAGAAGTTCTGGCCAACTCCTGTGGCTAAGCTTATCAACCTGGCTTATAAGAATGGCCAAAAAAGTAACGGCTAACTCCATCTGTTCTCTACATAAAAAGACCCGCAGCCCAACAGCTACGGGTCTTTTTTAATTTGTTTGAATAAAGCTAACCTACTCTTTACTAAAGAGCTCACTCCAGTCTGGAGTTGCAGAAAGAACCGTTCCCACAATAATGACAATGCAGCAAATTACAACCAATGGAGATGGAATTGCTTCAGGCATAATTGCTGGCAGGATAATACCTGCAAGAGCTGCAAAAATTACCGACCATGCAGAGTAAGAAATGTTCAGTGCCATACCGCGAGAAGCACCGATGGCGTCAATTGCCTTGTAGTAGAAGAGATATGAGGCAGTACCCGCAAGAGCAGCAATAAACACAACGCCATTAGCAGGAGTCAGAGCAACCTGTGCAGCAAAATCAACAGAACCGGCCAATGGCAAGATGAGAAGACCATAAGCAAACGCAGAGGTGGTTTCCCTAATCTGAAGAGCAGTCTCATTATCAACAGCATCGTCTTGCATACCCCAGGCCAAAATAACTGCCTCAGAGCCCCAGCCGAAGACACAGGCAATAACGCCTAAGATTCCAACAAGAACGTTACCGTTACCCTCTCCTGCAGCGGTGGAAACGCCAATGACCATGACGCCGACAAGAGCTACGATAAGAGCAATAACCTGCTTCAAATTCATCTTTTCTTTGAGCAAAAGCCATGCCAAAACCGAACCAACTGCAGGATAGAAAGCTGAAATAGCAGCGGTGTAACCAGGTCCAATGGTATTAATAGCAGCTAGGTAACCACTCATACCAATTGGTCCACCCAGGAGTGCGCCAAGCATGACTACACGGCCACTTTTTGTTTTGGCTGCTTCAAGGGTGTCTTTAAGTCTGCCTTTCTGAGCCATCATGACTAAAAGAACTGCAGCGGCAAAGAAATCGTGCATGAATGCGCTGGCAAATGAGGCCTGAGCTGAATCAACATAAGGACTCATACCAAGAGCAACGCCAAGAATAACGGTATCAACCGCCCAAAGAATACCGCTTAAAAGACCGTAATACATAGTTTCTCCTTTTGCCCTTAGTTCTGAGCGTCTTCGTACCAAGAAAGAACACGATCAATATTGTTTGCAGCATAGCGATAGTAGATGAAGAACCACTCGCCTACGTTCTCGCCCTCTGCTTCCTTAACCAGAGACCAGAGATACCAGCACCAACCGGCAAAGACTACATAGCTCCAGAAGTGTCTACGCTGCTCAAACGTTGCCTCTTGTCCAAAGTAATAATCAATAGCAGCATTTGCCTCATCGTCAGTAAGTTCGCAGCAAACCGTAAAAGTACCAAAGTCATTTGCCTCATCTGACATACCTGCATATTCCCAGTCAATAAGGCTGTAGGTACCAGCCTCGTCAATCAAGAAATTCAGGTAGAAGAAATCATTGTGAGAAATAACAACTGGATACTGATCAGCGTCAGCATGCTTCTTCAAGCGCAAGACCTTCTCGCGAAGCTCATAATAGCCAGGAATCTCAATAGGACCCTCTTCAAGCAGGAGTTTCTCGTAATTAAGACCCTCGTTGACAAAGTCAAAAGAGCGATCGAGCGAGGCGCCGCTATGGTGCAATTTATTACCCATCTCCATTGCGCGCTTGAGCTGCTCAGGGTTATGAGGATCAAGATTCTGAGCGTTTTTCACAAACTTGGAAATCTTCCAACCCTCTTTTTGGTCCTCGTAAATAAAGGTACTGTCTAGGCCAAGCTCACGAGCAAGTCGAAGACCAGCCTCTTCAGCTGCACGATCAACAAGTTTCTCGGTACCAACACCAGGATGTCTATAGACATACTCCTGAGCATCATCACCATATCCCACAATAAAGTGAGCAGATAAATTGGTAAGTCCCTGTTTTAGAGGATAGAAACCGTGGATATCCTTCTTCTGGCAATGAAGCACCGAAACAATGTTGTCAAAAATCTCTGAGTCGATGTTCTCAATAAACGCTGGGTCAAACTGACGAAGCTCATCAAGGGAATCAAACTCGTAAATAACGCCGTCAGGATACTTTCTAATGGTCATAGAAAGCTCTTTAATATGACGGACGTAAATCTCTTCCCAGAGCATATCAACGGTTTCTGGCTTGTCGTAGACAGCCTCAAGAATATCTACAAACTTCTTTGAGAATTGCCTGTCAAAATAGACGTGACCGAGCATAATCCAAGAATTTGAACCGCCAATTTCTACGCCGGTAATACGTCCACCACGTCCCTCTTTAAGACACCACTCATCAGTTTCTCCTGCAACATACGTTGCTGAGTAATAAGCCTCATAGACATAGTGTTCAAATGGGTTCTGAGTAAAGTAGTCATCTGACGAGCAGACATACGTATTATCAAGCTGATCTTTTACATACCACAGTGTGGAATTATTATTTCTTGTTGCATAATCTGGGTTAACAACAATCTTGACGCCATACTTCTCCTCCAGATAGAAGAAGTACTCCTTCTTATAACCCACAACAACAGTGATGTCAGTAATACCAGCTTCAAGCAACTGATGAATCTGACGTTCAATTAGAACTTCTCCACGAACCTTCAGGACACCCTTTGGCTTCTCATATGAAATAGGTGCAAAGCGAGAAGACAGACCAGCTGCCATAATAATGGCATTCTTAACCTCATAAGGTTTCAGAGCTTCAAGACCCTTTGGTGTGATGAGTCCCTCTTCAATAAGACCCTGGTCCTCAAGCGTTTTTACTGCTGAATTAACTGATCCCAAAGAAAGCTCAGTTTCTTCTGCAAGCTGTCTCTGATTGAGCTTCTCGTCAGAAAGAGCAATAGTTTTTAATACAGAAAACACGTTATTTGTTAGTGCCACGGTTCCTCCAAATGAAGACCAATTAACTGCGAAATAAACTTCCATACCAATTAACTTCAGTCATAATACTCCTATGTTCAAATTTATACAAGTATGAATATATTTTGAACATATTACTTTCAGAGGATTGTCAAAGACTGCCAATCTAACAAAAAACGGCACCTGAGATGCCGTTTTACCTTTTATGTATTGCTTTACAGGCGAGAAGACCCTAGTAAGGACCAAAATCCAAACGTGCTGGATAGTGG
>JABZHU010000103.1:0-4653 GCA_015258705.1 Atopobium sp.
GCCTTGCTGACATTCTGGGCGCCATTAGCAACACGAGAAACGGTCTGCTGAGAAACACCAGCAACTTGCGCAACATCAGCCATTGAAACAGAGCGCTTATTTGAGCTAGAACTATGCGAGCGAGTCACGAATTCCTCCGATTATCTGCTTGTTTACGTACTCATACTAACAGGCAGATTGACATAACGCGATAAAATTGCATATTTATCAGCAAATTAAACGCTCACGGTAAAAAAAGAACCGTTCGGCGAGAAGGACTTTTGACCTGCGCTCTAACCGTTTGCCCCCGCAAAAATACCACTGACTGAAAATTTAATAATTTCCTGTTAGTTCGTTATGAGTACGTTAACATAGTAGGGGTAATGCACTATGAGTGGTATCTCGGAGGTATCCGATGATTGATGTTCGACCTTTTGATAGTTTTGTTAACTCCCCTGCTGCGCTTACCTATACTATTCGCGGCGCTCATTCAGCAGTTAAATTGAGTAATTTTGGTGCAACCATTCTTGGCATTTCTGTACCAGATATCTATGGAACGCAAGCAGATGTAGTTCTTGGCTACGGCTTGTTTGACTTGTATTTAGATAACCCTGCCTGCTTTGGTGCCTCCATTGGACCTTCTGCTAATCGCGCAGATAAAGCAGAGATTCTGCTTAATGGAGTTGTCTATCACCTTCCTAAAAACAACGGTCCAGACAATCAAAATAACCTGCACACTGATTTAGTTGCTGGTATCCATAAGCGCATTTGGCAGGCAGAAATTGATGAAGCGCATAATACGGTAACCTTTAGCATTGACCTGGTAGATGGAGAATATGGACTGCCAGGAAACCGTCATATTACTGCAACCTATAAGCTTGTTGAAGAAGCCGCGCAGTCAACGCTAAATCTTACGTATACCTGCACAACTGATGCTACAACTTTTGTAAACATGACCAACCATGTCTACTTTAACCTCAACGGTCATGATTCTGGTGATGTTCTTGGTCACCAACTTACTATCCAGGCAGAATCATATCTGCCTCTACGAGATGACTCAGTTTCTGCAGGAACCGTTGACTCTGTTGCAGGAACTCCTTTTGATTTCCGCACACCTAAGACCATTGGTAAAGACCTTAGTGTAGAAAACAAGCAGCTCAACATTGCTCGCGGTTATGATCACTGCTTTGCCATTACTAACTATGAAAATGGCCAGCTACGCCCCGCTCTTCTCGCCACATCAGAAAGCGGACGCTCACTAGAAATTCAAATTACCGCTCCTGGCGCCCATCTGTATACCGGCAACTGGATTGATGAGGCTCGCGCAAAAGACGGCGCTATTTACAAGCCTCACGCTGGCTTTGCATTTGAGAGCGAGTTTTATCCAGATTGTGCTCACCATGCAGAGTGGCCTCAGCCTACCTGCACACCTGAGCAGCCTTACAGCTCGCAAATTGTTTATCGATTCTTTTAAGGTACCTGTAGCTTCACGGCACTAAAGGGAAAGGAACACCATGGCTCACACGTTTGACGAGAAAACCACAGCTCAACTCAATCGCGCAAAAGAGCACTTTGAGCAAATGTTTGGAAAAGCTGACCGCTATCTTGCGGTACACGCGCCTGGTCGCTCCGAGATTGCAGGAAACCACACAGACCACGAGGGCGGTCATGTCATCGCTGGTGCCCTGGACGTTGCTATTGATGCAATTTGCGCCCCTAACAACCTGGGCGTTATTCGTGTAGCCAGTGTGGGATATGATCCTTTTGAGGTTGACTACACAAATCTTGAGCCTACCGAAGCTGAGTATCTGAGCACTAAGGCTATTGTTCGCGGTATGGCAGCAAACCTGGTCAAACTTGGTTTTGAGCCATCCGGTTTTGACATGGCGGTAGTAAGCAATGTTCCTGGTGGTGGCGGACTTTCTTCCTCTGCTGCGTTTGAGGCAGCGGCTGGCCGTGCAATGGAAGCACTCTGGGAGGGCGGCAGCGAGATTTCTGCTGTAAAACTTGCCCAAATGAGCCAGAACACAGAAAACGTTTACTTTGGTAAGCCGTGCGGTCTTATGGATCAGCTCGCTGTTTGCCTTGGCGGCCTTGCCTTCATGAACTTTGAAGATCCCGCAGAGCCCAAGGCAGAAAAGCTGGACCTCAACTTTGAGGATTACGGCTATGCTCTCTGCCTTGTTGATGTTGGTTGCGATCACGTTGCCTTCACCGATGAGTATGCCGCTGTACCTGTTGAGATGCAGAAAGTTGCTGCAGCCTTTGGCAAGACTCGCCTCTCTGAGGTTCCCGTTGAAGACTTCCAAGCTCGCGTCAATGAGCTGCGAGAAGATCTTGGAGACCGCGCTCTTCTCCGAGCTATTCACTACTGGTACGAGAATGACCTGGTAGATAAGAGGTGGGCAGATCTTCAGAACTCTGATATCGAGTCCTTTATTGCGCTCACCAACGCTTCCGGCGCAAGTTCCGGTATGTACCTGCAGAACGTTTCTACTTCTGGCTCGTATCAGCCGGCCATGCTTGCCCTTGGCTTGGCCGAGAGCATCTTAAAAGGTTCTGGCGCCGTTCGCATTCACGGCGGCGGTTTTGGCGGCTCTATCCAGTGCTTTGTTCCTCTCGCCCTTGTCGAGACCTTTATCGCACAAATGAACCAGTGGTTTGGCGAAGGCGCTTGCCGCCACTACGCCATCTCTGACCAGGGAGCTTGTGCACAATGGCTGTAGCAGATAACGAAAGCGCACTGTGCATTCAGCAGCTTGTTGCGTATGCATGCGAGCGCGGACTTATTCAAACTGAGGATCTGACCTGGTGCTATAACGCTCTGCTGGATATGCTCTCGTACGAAGGTCCAGCTCCTGTTAAGTCTTGGAAGAAGATTGACCTGACGGCGTTTAATCTTGATCAGACGCTGGCCGAGCTTGCTCGTCTAGCTGTTTCTCATGGACTTGTCGAGAACACCCAGAGTGGCGAGGACTCTTTTGCCATGCGTGTTATGGGTCTTCTGCTGCCAAAGCCTTCCGAGGTGGCGCGCCATTTCAATGAGCTGTACGTTACCGAGGGACCTCGCGCCGCAACTGACTGGTTCTACACGCTCTGCTGCGACGCAGGCTATGTCAGAAGAAGCGCCATCGCTAGGAATATCACGTGGACTACTCCAACTACCTGGGGAGACTTAGAGATTACCATCAACCTCTCCAAGCCAGAAAAAGATCCTCGTGAGATTGCAGCAGCTAAAACAGCTCAAAACACTTCTGGCGAGAAGTACCCCGCATGCCAGCTCTGCCTGGATAACGAGGGCTACTCCGGACGCGGCGCTTCATCTGGCGCAGGTGCTCATCCTGCTAGGCAAAACCTGCGCATTATTCCTATTGAGCTCAACCAGCATCGTTGGGGATTCCAGTACAGTCCATACGCGTACTTTAACGAGCACTGCATTGCCATGAACTCGGATCACATTCCTATGCACATTGATCACGAGGCGCTTGTCAATCTCTTTGACTTTGTGGACAGATTCCCCCACTACTTTATTGGCTCTAATGCCGACCTGCCTATTGTGGGTGGATCGATCCTCTCGCATGATCACTACCAGGGCGGACGTTACGAGTTCCCTATGATGCGCGCGGAAGTTGCGGAAGAGTTTGAACTCAAGCAGTTCCCCGAGGTAGCGGGCGCAATTCTTAAGTGGCCGCTCTCTGTCCTCCGCCTCTCCTCCACCAGTCGAGAAGAAGCACTCAAGGCTGCGGAGTTTATCATCACTGCATGGCGCTCCTATACCGACGAGTCCGTCTCTGTTTACGCACAAACTGATGGCGAGCCTCACAACACGGTTACTCCTGTTGTTCGCAAGCTGGAAGATGGCACCTACGAGGTCTTTCTTGCATTGCGCTGCAACGTTACCAGCGAAAAGCATCCGCTTGGCATCTTCCATCCTCATGCCGAATATCACCACATCAAAAAAGAGAATATCGGCCTCATTGAGGTCATGGGCCTTGCCGTACTTCCTCCCCGCCTTGTGCCAGAGCTCAACAAGGTTCAGTCAGTTATGGAGCAGAGTCTGGCAAATGACAAGAAAGCCAATGCCGTCTACGGCCAGCTGACCACGGACTCTACCACCATCTCCCACGCCGACTGGGCGCGACAGATTTACGCTAAGTTGCTTGAACAGGGTGACGGATCCAGCAAGGGCAACGCTTCCCTCTCGTCCGAACAGCTCAAGAAGTATATCTACGACGAGGTTGGTATTGTCTTCTCGCACGTACTTGAAGACGCCGGCGTATTTAAATGGGACGAAGAAGGACGAGCCGCGCAACATCGCTTCCTTGAGTCTCTGTAGTCTCTGTAGTCGCTGATGCCCGCTGGTTCGCGCGCAGCTCATGATGTTCCACGAGCAATAACGTATCTCACAATCGCATAAATCACCCAGCAAGAGGGCCGAGAAAATCGGCTCTCTTGTTTTTTTACCGCCAAATCGTCAGCCCACGACAGTTAAACAACGCTCAAGCACAGCAAAGTCAGATATTCTGTTGGTAGCGAGCTTCGATTAACGCTTCGAACACACCTATGTCGGATATTCTACAGGCTTTGAGAGGCCTGACCACACCTATGTCGGATATTCTGAGTTACGTCTCAAAAAGTGGTGTAAGGCTATTTCCTTACTACCTTCTAGCCTAC
>JABZHU010000237.1:0-1031 GCA_015258705.1 Atopobium sp.
TGTATCAGGTCTGTGATGTGGTGCTTGTTAACAAAATAGACGTAGCACCGTATTTTGATTTTGATCTGGAAAAACTCAAGAAAAATGTGGCCCTTAGAAATCCAAAGGCTGCCGTTATTCCTTTCTCTGCCAAAACTGGGGAAGGATTAGACGCTTGGACTGAATGGCTTTCTCGCAAAGTTGCTGAGTGGAAAAGCAGTCAGTAACCAATGGCTAGCGCTTAAAGAATGTCTTATGCCTGATAGGAGAGGTCATGGCAGAGGAAGTACCAGCACGTAAGACTCCAAAAGGTGAAAATGCCATGCGCGGCAGTCTTACTGATGAAGAAATTGCACGCAGAAATGTATTGCCAACTACTAACCCTGCTGGCGGTCCTATTCGCATACTCGCTCAAAATCACATTACTGAAAATGAAGAGGTAGTTCATTACAAAACTGTAGATCCAAATGAGCCTGGACCAGCTTCTTCTGAGCAATTTAAGCCTCTTGTACGAGATGAAGTTCAAAAAATTACGAGTCGCCTTGGTCACAAAATTGTAAAAGATGACCCAGAATATTGGGGCATAGCAGCAATTATGACTGAGGAAGAAGCTGCGGTAACCAAATACATGAAGGTTCGCCAGCCAGTTACCTTAGAGGAGCTTTGCAAGCGTACTGGTAAAACTGAGGGGGAGCTTCAGCCTATCCTAGACACCCTGTCTGTAAAGGGCATGATTGAGTACAACTGGGAAAACAAGAGCAAGCAAAAGCAGTATGTTCTTCCTATGTTTGTTCCCGGCTCCGCAGAGTTTACCGTGATGAACGAGCGTCAACTCGAAGAACATCCCGAGATGGGTTCTTTGTTTGAGCGTATGACCTATCTACCGCTCAAAAATGTCACCAAGTTAGTTCCTGAAGGTGGCGCGGGCGTTGGTATGCATGTCATTCCTGTTGAACGATCCATTGAGCAGGTAAATCATACAGTTACCGTTGAGCATATTTCGCATTGGCTCAAGAAATACGATAGATATGCTGCAACACCCTGTTCTTGTC
>JABZHU010000006.1:0-19415 GCA_015258705.1 Atopobium sp.
CTTCTTAATTCCTCCACAATTTCTACACAATTCGTAGTCTTTAGTGAACTGAGAAGTATTTTCGTTTTCAAATTGCTTATATATTCTTGTGGTAATCCCTTATTTTTCATCTATATATAGTGTTGTCATTTTGCGTTAGCTTTTTACGTATTTTTGGCATTGTCTTTGTGCGAGATTTACGCGTCTTTGACGCTGTCTTTATACGCTGCCTTTTGTGCGTTATTGACGTTACTTTTTTACGCTGTCTTTTTCGCGCCTTTGGCGTTGTCTTTTTGCGCGTTTTTACGCTGCCTTTTGCGGCGCCTTTTTATACCGCCTTTTAAACGGTCTTCTCGACACGCTTTGTTTGGGCTAAATCTCGTCTTTTACAATCTGGCAAGCTGCGTCAAGGAGCTGATCGCGCAGTGTCTCGTTAGCAGCCTCAGAATACACGCGTACCAGGGCATCCATACGAGAAGGACGGATAAGCACCCAAGAATCATCTTTAAATTGAAGCTTGAGGCCATCGGCATGACTTACCGAAACAGGAACTTTACCTGCGACGTTTTCTGGATTAAGACCTGGAAGAATGTTTCTAAACGCCTGAGTAGCTGCAGCATCAAGTCGTACTCCTCGCCTGCTATAGCACATACGACCCAGCTCAGCCTCATCTTCAGCAACAAGCTGAGCAAGTGATTTATGGGTGTACGCAAGCATTTCCACGACAAGCAGGGCCACAAGCAGGCCGTCTCGCTCCAAAAGGTGGCTTGGAATACAGATTCCACCGTACTCCTCTGCGGCGAGAAGAACATCTCCTTGCTCGATTTCTGAATAGAGTCGAGCAAATCCAACAGGCACGCTTGCAGATTCCAGCCCAAGATGTGCTGCTTGCCTGGATACCGTTGCGGAACAAGTTAACGTAGAAACAACTCGACCAGTTTGCTTGCGGTTTTGTACAAGATGGCGAGTAATAAGCGGAATAAGCTCGTGTGGGCTAAGAAGTCGGCCGGTCTCATCTACAGCAGCAGCACGGTCTCCATCGCAATCAACCAAGAGGCCCAGCTGAGCGTGACGGCTTACCACCATCGAAGAGCACTCATCAGCCCACGGATCTGCTGGCTGCGGATGGATGCCGCCAAAGTCCCTAACAGGACCTTGATGCATTTGATGAACGACGCATCCCGCAGATGAAAGCACGTCGGCAAGCAGGTCTGTTGCCGCACCATACATAGGGTCAACCACCACACTAGGACGTAGCTCCTTGATAACAGACACATTAATCTGATCAAGAAGCGCACTCTTATAAGGCGTCACTATATCTGTAGTGGTAAAAGTTCCACGCTGGTCTGTTGGCTCCAGCGGTGTTGCTGATTCTACGCGCTGAAGAAAATCGCGCGAAACCGGACCGCCGTTAGCAGCGCGAATAATCATGCCGCAATATTCGCAGGAAAGCTCAGTTGCAGAAATGATAAGGCCACCAGCTACATTTTTATGCTGCGCGCAAGCCCAGCAAATAGATGGTGTGGGACAAAACGTCTCGGAAACGCGCACGTCAAGACCAAAAGAGGCCAGTGTTGCCGCAGCTTCAAGGGCAGACGAATCCGCCTCAAAGCGCGTGTCAAAACCAACAAACACAATGCCGCCAGGCAGTTCCTGTGACCAAACAGTACCAAGGGCCTCTGCAAGTCTAACTACATTATCCCTGGTAAAGCTTTTATCATAGCGAGCTTGCCAGCCATCGCTGCCAAAACGGAGTATGTCAGGTCTTTTATCCAATGCGGTTGGCATAGCTGCCGAGCGCCTCTTTAAATGCTGCTGCAGAACTCTGGTCAGAGAGTGCCATACGTGCATTAGTTGCTGCCCAAGCTGCAGGAGTGCCGGTATCGCAACCCTCTTCTGGGTCGATTACCAGCGCGTACATCTCTTCCTCAGCAAGCAGGCGCTCCATTGCATCTGTCAGCTGAATCTCGTTGCCAGCACCAGGACCCTGAGTTGCCAGGAGCTCCATAATCTTTGGAGAAAGCAGGTAACGGCCAACAATAAACAAGTGAGAAGGTGCGTCCTCTGGACGGGGTTTCTCGACAAGGCCGGTTACTTTCCAAATAGCGCCCTCGCCCTCAGCGTTATCTGAAGGAGAAGAAATGCACTCGCCCGCGATGATGCCGTAGCGATTCACCTGATCTGCAGGGACTGGAGCAACTGCAATAACGGACGCGCCGTTGTGCTGCTTGGAAATCTCTGCCATACGGATGCACATCTGACGGTCTGGAACAAAGTAATCGCCGAGAAGAACAAAGAATGGCTGGTCGCCTACGCCGTCTGCAGCGCACAGCACTGCATGGCCAAGGCCGCGAGGATTGTCCTGATAGGTAAAGGAAACAGGAAGCGCAGAAGCTGCATGGACCTTCTCGGCAAGGTCTTGCTTTCCACGAGAAGAAAGATCGGCTTCAAACTTCTGATCTTCAGCAAAGTAGGTTTCAATCTGTGGCTTCTCGCGAGAATTGATGATGATTACCTCATCAACCTCTTCTGGCTCAAGAGCCTCTTCTACTACGTACTGAATAACGGGCTTATCCAAAACAGGCAACAGCTCTTTAGGGGTTACCTTTGTTGCAGGTAGAAAACGCGTACCTAGACCTGCTGCTGGGATAATTGCCTTCATGTGTTTACCTTTCACCTATGAGCCCTGTTGGCTCTGCACACCTAACGTGCGCTTTTTAGAATGGCGGTTTTGCCGCCGATAAACTCAAATGACAGGCGCCTTTATACGTATCTAGTTTGCATAAGCGCCAGGTTACATTACTTGCTTGGAATCTCAATTCCACGCTTCTCAAGGAAGGTGATGAGCTTAGCCAGCGTGTCTACAGAAAGCGAATGCTCCATAAGGCAAGCCTCTGCGTCTGCAGTCTCTGTGTCTACGCCCAAATCCTCTTCAAGGAAGGTGCGGAGTGCACGGTGAGCTCGCCACGTGGTGCGGGCGTTTGCCTCGCCTTCTTTGGTCAGCGTGACACGACCGTAACGACTCTGCTCAACCATGTCCTGCTCTTTAAGCTGGGACAGTGCCTTGTTGACGCTTGCCTTGGAAACATCAAGGCACTCAGCAATGTCAACGGAGCGGACGCTCTTATCGTCATCTGGCTGCTCAAGTGCAATTCGATAAATTGCCTCAAGGTAGTCCTCGCCGGCTTTTGTCAGCGTGTGGTCGTTTTGTACGTTATCGTTGGCCATAACTCTCCTCCGACGACTGCTTGGCAGTCTTTTTCATGCAAAATCAGTTGCGCTATGCAACGAAAATATTTCTAACACTTGAATGATACCCAAAAACGCCGCTTAGGTTTACTGGCGAGAAGAGCTGTTTGAAGATTCTGAGGACTCTTCTGAGCTTTTCTCGGCAGCTTCGGCATTTGCTTCAGCATCTGTTTGACCGTTTAAGCTAGACGGATCGTCTCCTGCTTCAATAACTTTCATCATCTTTGCAAGTGCATCTTTGTCTGCAATAACATACGACTGGCCATCAATTTCTGTTCCCTCGGATGGTACGTATGCCGTATAGATATCCTTGTCAGTGTTCATGCCAATCATCTGAGTGCCCAAAGAAATAATGTCTGAGACAGATAGGTCGGTAATAACCATGCTTGCCGTTGAATTGACAGTATTTGCAATGGCTACAGGATCTCCTGTGTTCAGAATCTGAGCAATCATAGCCTTGATGAAGGTTCTCTGATGGCGCATACGGGTGTAATCGCTGTCTGCAAAAGCGTAGCGAACACGAGTAAAGAAGAGTGCCTGAGCACCGTTCAGTTTCTGAACACCAGGGTACAGTTCAACAACGTCGCTGAAGTTCTCTGTATCGCGCATGTACTGCTCAACGTTTACGGTTACGCCACCAAGAGCATCGGTAATGCCTGCGAGACCATCAAAGTTGACCTCTGCATAGTGGGCAATATGTACGCCGCACAGTTCATTTACAGCTTGTACCATGCCATTTGCGCCGTCATAGTAGTGGACGGCGTTAATCTTCATGTAAGAACCCTTCCACAAGACACGGGTATCTCGTGGAATAGAGAGCATAGTCACACGCTTATGGATAGGGTCAACACGCGCCAAAATAATGGAATCCGCACGATATTCAGTCTCGCCAGGTCGACCGTCGGTTCCTAGAAGCAGCATATAATAGGGGTCGCTTGGTGCAGAAGGCTCCTGAAGCGTCTGACGAAGCTCAGCAGTAATGACCTGTGAGTTATTGAGCTGTGCCTGAACGCTTGCATACCAGATACCTGCGCCCACCACAGCGGCAACAAAAACAGCAGCAAGAACGCCCAGAAGCGACCTGACTACCATCTGCTTTCTGAAGACACGCTTACGACGCTTGTGGTAGCCCTCTGCCTGCGTGCGACTAAAAGGAGAGTTACTAACCGCAGCGTTCTGCGACGTATTGGCTGCAGCGCTTGGTGCAGTACCTTGGGTACTTCCCGTAGCAGTATTTTGTGCAGTGTCAGCCGAAGCGCCCTGTGCGGCCCCGTTGTCGAGCAGTTTTGCATGCTTTGGTTTAGTTGACACAAACTATCCTTCGATAAAGTCGTCGTCTGGAATGGTAGTGCGCTGAGCATCTGCTCCCAGCGTGACGAGTTTCTCGACAAATCCTTCGTAACCGCGGTCAATGTGATGAATGGCAGAAACGATTGTTTCTCCCTCGGCCACAAGACCAGCCATAACAAGCGCAGCACCACCACGAAGATCTGGTGACTTGACCTGCGCCCCCTCAAAGCCGGAGACGCCGCGAACAATAGCGTGATGGCCCTCAATGGTAATATCGGCTCCCATGCGAGAAAGCTCAGACGCCAACATAAAGCGATTCTCAAAGACGTTTTCTGTAATGATGCAGGTACCCTTAGCCAGAGCAAGCAGCGTCATGGTCTGTGCCTGCATGTCTGTTGGAAAACCCGGGAATGGCAGCGTCTGGATATCGATAGCTTTAAGATCTTGCTGGCGAGAAGCCCTTGCCCACCTATCTCCGGTCTCGATGGTAATGCCCATCTGCTCATACTTCTTAAGTACCAGGCCAAGGTGATTTGGCTCGAAGCCGTGAACAGTAATAGGCTCACCAGTAAGCGCGCCAATAGCCAGGAAGGTACCAGCCTCAATGCGGTCGCCGACAACTTCATGCTCAACAGGATGCAGCTCTGTAACGCCGTGAATCTCAATAACAGGAGATCCGGCACCCTGAATGTTGGCACCCATTTTGTTGAGCATAGTAGCAAGGTCAACAATTTCTGGCTCACGAGCTGCGTTATCAATGACCGTTACACCCTTGGCAAAAACTGATGCCATCATCAGGTTCTCTGTTGCACCAACGGAAGCAAAGGCTAAAGAAACGGTCTCGCCGGTTATGCCGTGAGGAGCGCTTGCGTGAATATTGCCGTGCTCAACCTTAAATTCAACACCCAAAGCCTCGAGGCCCAGGATGTGCATGTCAATTTTGCGAGCACCGATATTACAACCGCCTGGCATCGCCACAACAGCCTTGCCAAAACGAGAAATAAGGGGACCCAAAACAGCAGTTGATGCACGCATCTGTGCAACAAGACTGTAAGGAGTCTCCCAGCTTGTAATATCTGTGGTATCAATTTTGAGCTCGTGAAGACCAACGACTTCAATGCGAGCGCCTAACGTCTTGAGCACCTTGCCCATGACGTGAACGTCTGCAATATTAGGAACGTTAGTGAGTGTAGTAACACCAGGAGCCATGATGGTTGCAGCCATCAATTTAAGGGCAGAGTTTTTTGCACCCTCTACAGTGACCTCTCCTGTGACAGAACGGCCACCTACTACTTTTATGACGTCCATAAACCTCCGAAAACGACAGTGAGAGAATTTTACTCCTCAACCACTTGCTTCAGAAGTAGATTACACCAGTCTATCTTTTTTTCGTAGTAGGCACGACGATTATCGTCTTCTGGAAGAGAAAGCATCTGGTCAATGACGTCATCTCTTGTCTCGCGCACAACATCTGCATCAATGTCATCAACGCGACGAGCATGATCTGCCAAGATAATGACTCCTGTTGGATCGATTTCTGCGTATCCACCAGAAATCACTATCTTGGTCATAGATTCTTCATTCTCTGGATGAGGCATGTGCAGTCTTACAACACCATCGCCAAGCGCAATGATTTCTGGTGCGTGGCCTGGCCACACACCATACTCTCCATCTGCTGAAGCAAGAATCAGACTTTCAACGGTTCCTTCGTAAAGGAGCTTATCTGGTCTGACAAACTGACAAGTCAACTCAGCCATGAGAAATCCTAGTTCTGTGAGCTATCCGAAGCGGACATCTTTGCAGCGCGCTCGCGAACATCTTCGATGGTGCCTGCAAAACGGAATGCCTGCTCAGGAAGGTCATCGCACTTACCGTCAATAATCTCTGCAAACGAGCGGACAGTCTCCTCAACGGTGCAGTACACACCAGGGTTACCAGTGAACTTCTCGGCAACGTGGAATGACTGAGAGAGGAACTGCTGAATCTTACGGGCGCGAGCAACGGTGCGCTGCTGCTCCTCAGAAAGCTCGTCCATACCCAGAATTGCAATGATGTCCTGAAGGTCGGAGTACTCCTGCAGGGTCTCCTGAACTGCCATAGCAACGCGGTAGTGCTCTGAACCAACAATGGATGGATCAAGAGCAGAACTGGAGCTGGCCAGAGGGTCAACTGCTGGGTAAATACCAAGCTCGGTAATAGCACGAGAAAGAACGGTAGTTGCATCCAAGTGCGTAAAGGTTGTAGCAGGAGCAGGGTCAGTAAGGTCGTCTGCAGGGACGTAAACTGCCTGTACGGAAGTAATAGAACCTTCCTTGGTGGAAGTAATACGCTCCTGAAGCTCGCCCATCTCTGTAGCCAGGGTTGGCTGGTAACCAACTGCGGAAGGCATACGACCAAGAAGTGCGGAAACCTCAGAACCTGCCTGAGAGAAGCGGAAGATGTTGTCGATGAACAACAGAACATCCTGGCCCTGATCACGGAAGTACTCTGCAGTAGTAAGGCCTGCAAGAGCAACACGCATACGAGCTCCTGGTGGCTCGTTCATCTGACCGTAGACTAGGCAGGTCTTGTTAATAACGCCGGACTCAGTCATCTCGAGGAAGAGGTCGGTACCCTCACGAGTACGCTCTCCAACGCCGGTGAATACGGAAGTACCACCATGCTGCTGAGCCAGGTTGTTAATAAGCTCCTGAATCAGAACGGTCTTACCAACGCCAGCGCCACCAAAGAGGCCAGTCTTTCCGCCTCGAACATAAGGTTCGAGAAGATCGATTGCCTTGATGCCCGTCTCGAAAATCTCTGTCTCAGTAGTGAGCTCTTCGAAGAGAGGTGCTGGGTGGTGAATTGGATAAAACTCAACGTCTTCAGGAATATCTCCACCGTCGACTGGCTGACCCATGACGTTCCAGACGCGGCCCAGCGTAGACTCGCCTACTGGCATCATCATTGGCTTGCCGGTGTCCTTAACGCGAAGGTTACGCTGAAGACCATCGGTTGACGACATAGCGACGGTACGAACAACACCACCGGGAAGCTGAGACTCAACCTCAAGAACGGTGCTGACGTGACCAACAGGCGTGTCATCCTCTACCGTCAGTGCGGTATAGATGCTTGGAACAGGTCCGTCGAACTTAACGTCGACAACTGGTCCAACTACGCGAACGATTACGCCATCGTCAACGTGCTGATTGCGCTTGTTGAGAATAGCTTCCTCAAAGGAAGAAGTCTCTACTTGCATATCTGACATTACATATCCTCCAATGCTGCAGCACCACCGATAATCTCATTGAGCTCAGTGGTAATTGCGCCCTGGCGTTCGCGATTGTACGTACGGCTAAGAGCGCCTAAGACGTTCTCAGCATTATCAGTTGCAGACTGCATTGCACGACGGCGTGCACCATGCTCGGCTGCAGCAGAATCAAGAAGTGCGTGGAAGATGACCGTCTTGATATAAGCGGGCATCAACGAATCAAGTACCTGAGAAGCAGATGGCGAGAATTGATATTCACTCTTGTTATACGTCTTCACCTGTGAGAGGGCTTCTTCGGTACGTGGTTTATTAGGAATCGTGAGTTTATCGCGCGAAATAGGAAGAAGTTGCTCTGTAACCTGCTCTTGGTCAACACGGTTCTTTGCATGCCAGTACTTGATTACGACACGATCAATCTTACCCTTGATATAGCCATCCATGATATAGGAGGCAATACGATCAGCCTGGTCTGCTGTAGGCTCAGAGGAAATGCCTACATAGGACATGGTGGGCTTGATATTTCTATACGTAAAGTACTCAGTTGGCTTGCGTCCGCAAGTAATTATCTCGGACGACACACCCTTAGCCTTAAGACGTGCCATCTCATGCTCAACCTCGCGTTGAGGCAGGATGTTAAATCCGCCTGCAAGGCCACGGTCAGATGCGATGACTAAGAACAGCACGTTCTTCTCGACTTTATGTGTAGCAAGAAGAGGCTGTTTCTTAGGATTAAAGCCAGCGCCTGCTACATTTGCAAGCATAAGGGTAATAGCTTCCTTATATGGCGAAGCAGCCTCGGCCCTATCAAGTGCCTTGCGGACACGCGCTGTCGAAATCATCGACATCGTGCGCGTAATCTGCATGGTGCTCCTGATGGAGCTCATACGCCTCGATATTTCGTGAAGGTTCGCCATTGATAATTACTCCTGCAATGAACCCTGGGTTACTGCGTCAAAAGAGCCTGGTGTGTCTGAATTAGCTTCTGCCTCATCCACAACCTTGTTTGGATGCTCTTCCAAGAACTTAGCCTTGAAGTGCTTAATGTGATCACTCAAGCGCTCTGCCTGCTCATCAGAAATCTTTCCGTTGCGCAGAGAGTTGCGGAGCTGTGGGTGATACTCACTCATGTACTGAGCAAGGCCATCACGGAAGAGAGCAACGTTCTCAAGATCAACGTCATCAATGAAGTTCTCTTTTGCAGCGTAAATTGCGCAAATCTGGTCTACTACGTCCAGAGCTGAATAACGTGGCTGCTTGAGAAGCTCCATCATATGAGCACCGTGGTTGAGCTGGTACTGCGTAGTTGCATCCAAGTCGGATCCGAACTGCGAGAATGCCTGCTTCTCACGATAACTTGCAAGGTCCAGACGAAGTGTACCTGCAACCTGCTTCATTGCCTTGACCTGAGCGTCGCCACCAACGCGGGATACAGAAATACCTACGTCGACTGCTGGGCGCTGGCCCTGGAAGAAGAGATTAGACTGCAGATAAATCTGGCCGTCTGTAATGGAAATGACGTTTGTAGGAATGTATGCAGAAACGTCGCCTTCCTGCGTCTCAATAATTGGAAGTGCGGTAAGAGAACCTGCTCCGTTTTCATCGGAGAGCTTACATGCACGCTCCAGCAAGCGTGAGTGCAGGTAGAAAATATCACCAGGATATGCCTCACGTCCTGGTGGACGATGAAGCGTCAGTGACATCTGACGGTATGCAACTGCCTGCTTAGAGAGGTCATCGTAAACAACAAGAACGTGTCCGCCTGGATGGTCTTTGTCAGCAGGCTTGCCGTCCTTATCGTTATACATAAAGAACTCACCAATAGCAGCGCCTGCCATAGGGGCAATGTACTGCATTGGAGCAGAATCGGCTGCGGTAGCTGCAACAATGACGGTCTTGTCAAGAACACCATGGCGGGAAAGAGACTCGCGGATGTTTGCAACTGTAGACGCCTTCTGACCGATGGCGACATAGATACAAACCATATCGGTGTTCTTCTGGTTTACGATTGCGTCAATTGCGATAGCGGTCTTACCGGTCTTACGGTCACCAATGATCAACTCACGCTGACCACGGCCGACAGGAACCATAGCGTCAATTGCCAGAAGTCCAGTCTGAACTGGCTCGCAAACAGGCTGACGCTGCATGATGCCAGGAGCCTTGAACTCAATAGGGCGACGATGTGTAGCGTGGATAGCGCCAAGTCCATCAATAGGCTGGCCCAGTGGGTTAACAACACGACCAAGCATGTCAAAACCAGCTGGAATATCCATGACGCGGCCGGTCGTACGGCACTCGTCGCCTTCCTTAATCTCAGAAACTTCGCCGAACAAAACAGCGCCGACTGAAGTTTCATCAAGGTTCTGAGCAAGACCGAATACGCTGTGGCCCGTAACGGAGCTAGTGAACTCCAGCAACTCGCCTGCCATAGCGCTGCGTAGACCAGCAACACGAGCAATACCGTCTGCTACCTCAATAACAGCAGATACCTCTTGCTGGGATACAGTTGAATTGACCTTAGAAAGGCGCTCTCTAAGCTGTGCCATGACGGCATCTGAGCTCAGCGTTCCTTCCTGTATAGTGGTCTTATCAGTCATTACAATTCACTTTCAACGTGATCTGAAGAGAGCCTACTCTTAATGTGAATGAGCTGTGTCTTTACCGATGCATCATAACGATGATCACGTGCCTCAACTACAATGCCGCCCAAAATCTTGGGATTAACACGCTCAATAAGATACACCTGAGTATTGAAGTTCTTCTCGAGCTTCTCGGTGACCTTTGCACGTAACTCATCATCAAGAGGCATTGTAGTAGTTACCGTTACTGTAAGTGTCTTGTCTTCTTCTTCAAGAAGCTCCTGGAACGTAGCGGCAACATCATTGATAAGGTTGACATCCTCACTCGCCTGCATAGCACCAAGAGTCTCAAGAACTTCTGGAGAGAACTTCTTTGCGTGCTGCACCTGTACAAGGTCTGCAGTTGCACGACCCTCTGCGCGGCCAGCCTCCAGGAGTGCCCTGGTATAGCCCTCTACTTTTCTGTCTTGATCGTCTTTATTAGTGCTCATCTGGAGTACCTACTTCCGCAAGGTACTTTTCGGCAAGAGCACGCTGCTGCTCTACTGAAAGCTCGTTGCCAATAATCTTTCCGGCAATATCGACGGCAAGATCAACAACGGAATCAGAAAGCTCAGCCATGGCGTGACGACGCTCAGACTCTACAACGCCCTTACCCTTAGTAATAATCTCGACAGCTTCTGCCTTTGCCTGCTCGATAATACGAGCACGCTCTTCTTCGCCCTCACGCTTAGCAGCAGAAACAATCTCGTCTGCTTGCTGCTTAGCTGCGTCGATACCAGCTGCTGCGATTTCACGATCCTTGTTGGCTTCCTCGCGAGCCTTTGCTGCAGCGTCCAGATCGCCTTGGATCTTCTCTTGACGCTTGTCAAGCATACGTAGAACGGAAGGCCATACAAACTTTGCTACAACAGCAAAGATGATCAGAAACGCAATCAGAGCAGGAACAAACTCAGCGGGCTTTGGAAGAAGAATATCGGCACCACTTGCACCCTCTTCAGCAAGTGCGACTGAGGGAGCCATTGCCACAAGTAGAGCAGCAGTTGCGCCTACTGTGCTGGCTTTTTTAACTCCCTTACAAATCGTATTCATGCATTCCTCCAACGTAGCGTTTTCGCTGTTACAAACAGTAATTTACTTAACCATCAAGGTAACAACGAAGCCAATCAGGGTAAGTGCCTCGATGAATGCGCAGCCAAGAATAAAGACTGTGAAGAGACGACCCTGAACCTCTGGCTGACGAGCCATGTTGTTAGCGGCACTCGTTGCTACGACGCTAATACAAATTGCTGCTCCCATAACGCAAAGAGCATATCCGAAAATACCCACGATTCCTCCTTTTTCGCTCGCCCCTCTCAAGGCGACCAATATACATACCTATCATCAACTGAGCGTGGGCTCAGATGACTTCATCTTTTGTGCCGTTTGGCACCACAGTGTGGCAATGCCACCAACTAAGCGTTTTGCTTAGTGTTCAGACTCTACCAGCTGGATGTAGACAGTAGAGAGTAGGGTAAAAACGTATGCCTGAATGAAGGCAACAATAGTTTCTACTAAATAAATGATAATCAACAGCAAAACCCAGAAAATCGAAAATCCTGCCTGAGCAGCTGTTGATGCAGAGAAGTTCTCAATTGCTGGCATAAAGTACATAGATGCAAGAATTGCAAACGTACCCATGACGATGTGACCTGCATACATGTTGCAGAACAGACGGACAGCCAGAGTAACCAGACGAAGGAATGTTGAGAAGACCTCAATAACCCAGATAACTGCTGCAATAACTGGATTAACGCCCTTTGGTGCAAGGCTCAAGATATAGCCGATAACACCCATCTTCTTTGCGCCTACATACATAAAGTATCCAAGGGAGCAAAGACCAAGAGCAGCAGTTACACCAATAGTACCGGTACCTGGGTGTGCGCCAGGAATAAGACCAATGATGTTATTAATCAAGATGAACATAAACATGGTGATCAAGAAGGGGAAGTGTGTGCGCCACGTTTCTCCAAGAGAAGCCTTGCAGACGTCATCTCTAATGTACTCAATCAGGTACTCAACGCCGTTAACAAAGCGTCCCTTAGGGACAATGCTCTCTGCCTGCTTCTTCTTAAACCTGAAGCAGACAATCAGAAAAATCACAGCAGCGATTAAGAAATAGAAAATGTAGTTCGTGAAACCAAAGGTGGTGTTACCAACCAATGCATGTGGCAAAAAACTTTCGAGCAGCTCGGCCATCTCTGCTGGCAACTGCGCAAGAACATCCACTCTGTCTCAACCTCCCCATACAATCTGCAACCATTTCAGATTGCCCGTCACTGCTCAGCATACTTGAAACGCAATGTAAGATGCCAAGAATATGCCACTTGGAGTATATTATCTACCACTCGGCGTGCATATTTGCGACGAACGGCGATACTAGCACTAAATGAATGCATAGTCACGATTACAAAATCAAATAATTGACTTATGCTCAAACTCTCACATTACTGACACATTTCGTGTTAGCTGCCGGTATTGTTTCATTCAACTATAACACTAATAAGCTGCTGTTACGTTGCTATTTTCTTGAGAAACACAGTTATGTCCAGGTAAAAATAGTCGTATCAATATCCCCTGGTATTCGCAAAGTTTTTGATATATGCCAACCGTTATTTCTTCTCGTAAAGTGATGATTTGAAAAAATGATCCAGTACACACGTTATGTGAGCGCTGGATCAAGTACTAACGTACGTATTCGCAACTATATTAAATTGCGAGAAGGGCGATGAGTTCCTTACTTGGTACCGTAAATACGGTCACCTGCGTCGCCAAGGCCTGGAAGAATGTAAGCATTTGGGCTCAGCTGACGATCAACGGTGCAGGTGTAGAGGCGTACCTCTGGGTCAAAGTCCAGAGTTGCCTTGACGCCCTCAGGGCAAGAAACAATGGTCAGGCAACGAATGTCCTTGACACCTGCTTCACGCAGGAACTGAATAGCAGCAGTGAGAGAGCCGCCGGTTGCCAGCATTGGATCAACAACCAGGCAGGTGCGGTTCTCGATGTCTGCAGGGAACTTGCAGTAATACTGGTGAGGAAGATGGGTCTCTGGATCGCGATACATACCAACATGACCGACGCGAGCAGAAGGAACCAGCTCAAGAATGCCGTCAACCATACCAAGGCCAGCGCGAAGAATTGGAATAATAGCAACCTTCTTACCAGCAATGCGCTTAGCAGTCATAGTCTCAAGAGGAGTCTCTACCTCGACGTCCTCCAGCGGGAAATCACGCATTGCCTCGTAGCTCTCAAGAATTGCAAGCTCGTTGACAAGCTCGCGGAACTGCTTGGTGGTGGTTGTCTTGTCACGGAGAATGTGAAGCTTGTGCTGAACTAGTGGGTGGTCAACAACCGTAAGTCTGGACTCATCATAATCTGCCATAATGCTCCCTCCAAGAGCTTGACCTGCGCCTTATTTGAATGCGAACAACTTTACTAGCCTCTACATTCCCTGCAGGTTTGCGTATGTATTACTTATGCGGCACTGTTTATGTACCGCTTACTTACTCAGCGTCAACACCCTTGAAGTTAGGATCATCTTCACGCATGATCTTCTCGACACGTCCCGTATGACGGCCGCCTGCAAACTCGGTGCTTAGGAAGGTATCCACAATAGCCTCGTTTACAGCAAGACCAATGAATCGACCAGAAAGGCCAATGACGTTTGCGTTATTGTGCTCGCGAGCAAGCTCTGCAAACTGAACGGTCTGAACAGGAGTAGCGCGAATACCAGGGACTTTATCAGCAGTCATAGCAATGCCAATACCAGTTCCGCAAATCAGAACGCCGCGATCTGCTTTGCCTGCTGCAACTGCGCGAGCAACCTTATCTGCAAAATCAGGGTAATCAACACGGTCATCGTTTGCGGGACCAAAGTCCAAAACCTCATGACCAAGCGACTTGATGTGCTCAATGATAGGATCTTTCTGGATAAAGCCAGCGTGATCGGAACCAACTGCAATACGCATACGTATCCTCCTCAGAAAATTCACTCCTATAGAGAGTACCGCATGCAGGCAAAAGCTGCAGCCAAAACACATAAAAGGGATAGGATTTTTTATCTATTTTGCAAATCCCGCAGTGGCGAGAATATCCTCGGTTGTGATGGCGCCTTCGCGCAAAATACGCGGTTCATCACCCGTGCAGTCGACAATAGTCGACGCAATAGCAAGGGGCGCCGGACCTCCATCAAGCGTCAAGTCTGCCTGCTCAATAAGGCCTGCTTCAAGGCCACATCCATCAACTGCAGAAGGAGCTCCGTGCGTATTTGCGCTGGTAGTTGCCAGAGGAGATCCAAGCTGCTCAGCAATCTGACACACAAGCGGCGAGTTGGGCATGCGAAGTGCAATGGTTCTGTTATCTGGCAAGACGTACTCATCAGGAACGTTCTCTGATGCGGTAACCACCAGTGTAAGGGCTCCTGGCCAATATGCTTCTACCAGCTTATTTGCCCAGTTATGCGTAATGTGCGCATACTTCTGCAGGTCAGATTTGCTGCCCACAAGCCAGGGAAGCGTCTGCGTTGAAGGACGCTGCTTAATTTCAAAGATGCGCTTATGACCTGGGTTTTGAGGAGTTGCAGCAGCGCCAATGCCATAGACGGAATCGGTGGGCATAATAAGCACGCCACCACGGCGCGCCACCTCAACTGCTAAAGAAACTACAGATGTATCCGGATTCATCTGATCAACTTTGATGTACTCGCCCATGAAACCCTCGACTCATTGTTGTGTGCTGCGCAGTGTTGTGTACTGCGCGGTGTTGTGTGCTGCGCGGTGTTATGCGTTACACAGATTTTCTCGCCAGGCGGCTGAAGTGCTACTTTGCTAAACGTGCCACAAGAATGCGCGGCCTGTGCGTCAGATCCTCTTTGACCTCAACGGACTCCCACACACCCTGCTCCTCGGCAAGGTGCGCCGCCTTGTCCAGGTGTCCCTCGTAGAGCTCAACGCAGAACATACCACCAGGTAGAAGCATATGCGGAGCAGCCTCGAGCAATCGCCTATAGACGTCCAGACCGTCCTCTCCCCCGTCAAGCGCCAGCTCAGGCTCAAAACCCTTGACCTCAGTAGGTACCTCCTGCTCAAGCACACGTGTGGGAATGTAAGGCGGATTAGACACCAACACCGAGAAGGACTGTGCAAGCTCTGTGGGTACGCCTTCTACCAGGTCGCACTCAATGAGCTCTACGCACTCCTGGAGGTCCAGGGCATCTCTGTTGCGAGTTGCCAGCGCAATCGCCTGAGGAGAAAGATCTGTAGCGTAGACGCGTGTCTGTGGACGCTCAGTAGCAATAGAGAGCGATATGCAGCCCGTTCCTACGCCAACCTCAAGCACGCGCACTTCCCCATCAGCGTTTTGAGTTGCCGCATCAACGCCTGCTAGAGCAACGTCTACCAGCACCTCTGTCTCTGGTCGTGGGATAAGCACGCCTGGCTCGCAGGTAAGAACCAGGTGCCTAAAGGGCATCTCGCCCGTCACGTACTGGAGCGGCTCCCCTTCTGCACGGCGCTTAATTGCCTCACGCATGCGAGTGCGCTCATCCGCGGAAAGTGGCTTGTCAAAGTTGGTGTAGAGCTGAACGCGAGAAAGGCCTGTCACCGCGGACAGGAGCCATTCTGCAGAAAGACGTGGATGCTCATCACCCTTCTTTTCCAAGTGCTGAGTAGTCCACGTCAAAATTTTCTGGATTGTCCAAACTTCATCTGTCATGAAGTTTGCACCTTAAACAGCCTGAGCGAGTTTCTCGGCACGCTCTGCTGCAGCAAGAGCCTCAATAACGGATGGCAGCGTATCGCCCAGAAGAACGCCATTGTAGGTGCCGTTGAAGCCAACGCGGTGGTCGGTTACGCGGTCCTGTGGCTGGTTATAGGTACGAATCTTCTCGGAGCGTGCGCCATGGCCAATCTGGGAAAGACGCTCTGCACCCTGCTCAGCCTGCTGACGCTCAAGCTCCATCTCGTAAAGACGGGCACGAAGCATCTGCATGCAGACCTCGCGGTTCTGAATCTGGGAGCGCTGGTCCTGAGACTG
Organism: Atopobium sp.; assembly: GCA_015258705.1. GTDB lineage: Bacteria > Actinomycetota > Coriobacteriia > Coriobacteriales > Atopobiaceae > Lancefieldella. The sequence goes on from JABZHU010000006.1 coordinate 16,417, forward strand.
AACAACAGTATTTGTTGGCAAGTGAGTAATACGAACTGCGGAATAGGTGGTGTTAACGCACTGACCGCCAGGGCCGGATGCGCAGTAGGTATCAATACGCAGGTCTTCCTGGTTGATCTGAATATCAATCTCGTCAGCCTCTGGGAGAACTGCAACGGTTGCGGTTGAGGTCTGAATACGACCCTGAGACTCAGTCTTAGGAACGCGCTGAACACGGTGAACACCGGATTCATACTTCATAACTGAATAGACCTTATCGCCTGTGACCTTGAACTCAATAGTCTTAAAGCCGCCTGCCTCAGAAGGTGAGCTGGACAGAACCTCTGTCTTCCAACCACGAGCCTCGGCAAAGCGCTCATACATCTTGAAGAGGTCGCCTGCAAAGATTGCCGCCTCATCGCCACCAACACCAGCGCGAATTTCAACGATAGTGTCCTTCTCGTCATTTGGATCGCCTGGGATCAGCATGACCTTGATCTCATCCTCAAGCTGAGGAAGCATCTCTTCATTAGCAGCAATATCTTCCTGCAGCATCTCTTTTTCTTCTGGATCAGAAGTGGCGTTGAGAAGCTCTTTTGCAGCCTCAATGTCATCGAGGGCAGTGATGTACTTATTGGCGTGAGCAACCAAGTCCGCCTGATTAGAGTGCTCTTTTGCTACGCGAGCATACTCTTTTGGATCAGAGACAACAGCTGGGTCTGCAAGCTTTTGCTCAAGCTCAGCATAGGCCTCAACGATTTTTTCTAGCTTGTCACGCATTCTTGCTCCTAAGATAAGTGCCTCGTGCGCGCTTGGCTCATTGACATGCGGCCAAACTGTTGCAAAGCTGCTTGCGAGGTGAGAATTCAACTAAAGAAGTGTACCACCACTAGGCGGTTTTTAAACCGATACCTCCCTATCTGCACAGGATGAGGGTACACAAGTTACATAATTGTGAGAAAATTACACCAGGTTTAGACGGTAATGAGGCGCTATGACTTCTAAGAACAAAACTTCACAACCAGATAACACGCCTGCTGCAGAGGACACCTCTTCTGATCAGAAGACCCTTGATGCCCAGGCTGCTGAGGCAGTTGACACCGCTGGCGAGAAGACCGACGAGCTTGAAGAGGTCACCGACCCTATTGCTGCCGATATGGCCGCTGCTGATGAAGACTACATCATGGAAATTGTCAGCCCCATCTTTCCTGGGCTAGACGAAGACGAGGCTGCTCTTGCTTCAGATGAAGACTCTCCTGAAAACGACGCAGATAGCACAACTGACCTGGAGAAAATCGTAAACGATGCAGCTCTAACACAAGATCTTTCTGCTGTAGAAGCTCGCCTCAAAGAGCTTGAAGAGAGCACTCACGAACATGCAGAGGCTGAAGCTACTGAATCTTCTGTCAAAAATGCTGCTGACGCGAGTAATGCAACCTCTGACGACGATGCAACATCCATCAAAGATGTTGCTGATACGTTCTCAAGCTATCTTCGCAGTAGGCGTCGTGCGCTATTTAGGTTTGTACGCCGCTACAGCCTGCTTTCTGGCATTCTTGCGCTTTTAAGTCTTGCTCTTTTATCTGCGGTTATCGTCTTCTTTATTCGCGTGAGCAACGTTCCTTCAACTGATACTGTTATCGCTGACGCTCGTACACGAGCCGAAGCTCCAACTTGGACTCCCGGTGAGTACGACGCTGATGAATCTTTGCTACTGACGGGTATTGAAGTTGTTTCTCGCACCAGAAGTACCACGGCAATCTCCAGCGATGCCGCTCAGTTTGGCGCCACCGGCTACGCCAACTCTGTCGTACGTCTTACCTACACGGGTAACGCAATTGCTGCCACAAAGATTTCCAAGTTAGGATACGCAAATACCCAGGGCTGGAACGCTATTGGTGACGAAGAGACTCAATCTGTCTCCTACCAGGCAACCTCAGGTGTTTCCACAACAAAAGTCCTTGATGCCATTAGCAATGTACTGGCCAAGCTTGACGAGAAAAATCCAAACGAAGCTATTTCTTATAGCTCGCAGTTCTCTGGCGCAACGTTTACTGTTCTTGATGCGGGTTTTGATCGTGAACAGCAGACTTGCTGGGTAAGAATGTCAGGTGTTTCATCAACCTTCTATGGCTCGCTCACCTGTGATATTACGGCTTCATTTACGTTTGATGCCTCTACGGGCACCTGGTCGCTTGACACAGTCAGCCCCTCGGCAGGACTTAAGTACGACTACAGCGGACTGGTGGGAACGTGGAAGGGCACTTTTGTTAGCTGTGAAGCCAGCAGCGGCAGTCCTTGTTATGCTGGCAGGACTAATCCTTTAACGTTAACCGTAACGTCTGCAGGTTTTTCTCGTGATCAGCTGGTACTTACAGGTACCGCAGAGGGTGTTGTCCACAACCATGGAGCGCTTAACACCTCGTACCGTTGGTATCCAGGTGACGCTGAGTTCAAGAACGCATCTGTCTCTCTGACTACTTCTGGAACCATCGGAGATCAAATTCAGGTTTCTGGAGCGGTAGATGTAACCAATGCAAGTCTGGACGCTCATTCTGCTTCTAGCACGTCCCTCAGCACAGCTCAAAAACCACAGTTGAAAGTCACTTTTGATATTGCTGATAACAGCGTGGTAGCTCAGCTTATTTCCACCCACACGGAAAACGGTCAGACCGTCACCTTTACTGATACCTACCAGCTCTCCAAAGAGTAAAAATAATCCCGTCAGGCCGAGTCTTTCCTGACGGGATTTCTATCATCAAATTACGATAAGTACAAAGGCCGTTTACTGCACCTTATCTTCTTCTTTGTCAGCGGCTTCTTCGTTGTTCTTCTCGCCCTTGCTCATACGTCCGCGAACAATTCCCACAATTGTAGGGATGATCGAGACCGCAACAATTCCTACAATCAGCAGCTCAAAGTGTTCCTGAACTACAGGAATGCCGCCAAAGAAATAGCCGAGCAGCACAAACATCGTGGACCACGTAAGACCACCAAGGATGTTGTAAATGACAAAGTTT
>JABZHU010000104.1:0-4523 GCA_015258705.1 Atopobium sp.
GGCGGTCGCACTACCTGATATGCATCTCTATGCATAAACTTCATCTAATATGCTTAAACATGAATAGACTTATATAAGAAATTTAACTATAGATAAATTCCGCTTCTAAGGAACACACCTATGTCAGATAATCTGCACAATTGCGGCCATATTACACATCAAATGAAGATAATCTGCACGTTTGAGGTGTTTTCGGCGTCATGTATACGTCTTTTTGACAGATTATCTGTCATAGGTGTGTTTTGAACTACCCTCCATTTCTTATGTCCAAGAAATGGGGGGGTAGTTCAATCGGAGGCTCTTTTTAGTTGCAGGTTTTATGCGCTTGCGACTCAGTGCTCGCCGTGCTCGTGATGCTCGTGGTGCGCGTGGTGCTCGTTGTGCTCGTTGTGGCCGTGCGCGTGATCGCAGTGTCCGTGCTCGTGATCACAATGTTCGTGCACGCAATGACCGTGCTCGTGGTCGCAATGCGAATGATCGTGCTCGTCAGCCAAGTCCGACTGCTCGTGCCAGAACGCCGGCACAAGCACCTCACGAAGACCATGTCGCAGCAGGTCGCGGCCGATAAACACGCACCTGGACTCTTCCTGAGGTTCGTCGCCCGTAATGGCCCACGCACGTTCTACCAGGTCAAACTTGACCCACTGATTGCCGCAAGGCAACGTACCTTTTGCTCGAGCAAGCTTTCCAAACACGCCAGCTGACGCCGCGTCCAAAAGCCAAATCAAATGCGTTGGACTGAGAAGTTCAGCGTGAGTCAGAGCCATGGTCTCCAGGTCAGGCCCCTCGTCCTTCTCGCTAGCTGGATCTTTAAGAACAGAACCGTCAAGCGCGCGAGTCAGCAGACCATTCCACCACTCGTCGGGAATAGCAGCGTACGAAGACTCGGCGATAACCTCTGCCTGCGGATTCATCTCTGCCGCAAGCTGCTTAATGGGCTCGGCAGCATCCTCGCTACCTGGAGCAAGCTTTGAAATCATCACGCTCGCAGCGGCGCTCAGCTGGTTGTCAAAAATCTCTGGAAAATCGGTACGCTGATTCTGCCACGAAACGGCGTCGACCACGGTAACCGGCGCCAGCAAACTAATGCGTTCCCAGGCCACCTGATTCACGTTATCAAGAATGCTCTGCAGCTTAGCCACGCCAGTTGGTTCAACAATTAAATACTCAGGGTCAATGGTATTTGAAATGGTCAGCACCGACGTCGCAAAATCCTGCTTACCCGAGCAGCAAATGCAGTTCTCGGTGGACTCCCAAACCTTGAGGTCGGAGTCCTGCCTCAAACGGCGCGCATCGATGTCTGCCTGGCCATATTCATTCTCGTAGATAGCAAAATCACGCCCAGTCCGGCGCACGAGCTCCTGAATGAAGGTGGTTTTACCAGCTCCAAGAAAGCCTGATACAACAAGGATTTTCATGAATACAACCGCTTCCTAAACTCCGTTGGCGCCCACCAGCGCAAAAAGCTGGCGAGAAAAACGAACTTCTCGCCAGCTTAAACGTACTAAATCACGCGACCTAGTTGATTACCTAGTCGATAACAACAACTGGCTTGATGAGGTCAGCTGGCTTATCACGCATGGTGAAGAGAGCCTCCTCGAGGTGATCCCAGCCGTGATAGAGGTGAGTAACCTCTGGGTGAAGATCAAGACGGCCAGAAGTGACAAGGCTAGAGAGCTTCTCCATGCGCAGACGGCCGCCAGGCATGAGGCCGCCACGGATGTCCTTGTGGCCCATACCAACGCCCCACTCGACGCGAGGAATGTTGACGTAGTCGCCGGAACCGAGGTAGTTGACGTTACCAATCTTTCCACCAGGCTTGAGTGCCTTGACAGCGTCCTCGAAGGTCTCGCAGCCGCCGCCGTCGACGCAGACGCGGTCAACGCCCTTGCCGCCGGTGAGCTCCATGACCTGCTCCCAGATTGGGCCATCCTTGTAGGAGATGAAATCGGTTGCGCCGTAGCCCTTAGCTGCCTCAACGCAGACTGGACGGGTACCAACAGCGATGATGCGAGAAGCACCGTGGAGTGCAGCACCAGCAACGGACATAAGGCCGACAGGTCCAATGCCGATGACCAGAACGGTGTCGCCGAACTCAACGCCAGCCAGCTCAACTGCGTGGAAGCCGGTTGGAACCATGTCGGAAAGGATGCAGGCGTCTGCTGGATCCATGCCCTCTGGCATGTGAGCGAGGTTGCCGTCAGCGTCGTTAACGTGGAAGAACTCGGAGAAGACGCCGTCCTTGAAGTTGGAGAACTTCCAGCCAGCCAGCATGCCACCGGAGTGCATGGAGTAGCCAGCCTGTGCCTCAAGGGAGTTCCAGTCTGGAGTAATTGCAGGAACGAGGACGCGGTCGCCAGGCTTGAAGTCCTTGACGCACTCGCCAACCTCGACAACCTCTGCGGAGCACTCATGACCAAGAATCATGTTGTGACGGTCGCCGATTGCGCCCTCCCACAGAGTGTGAATATCAGAAGTACAAATTGCGACCGCAAGTGGCTTGCAGATTGCGTCCAGAGGACCACACTTTGGTGTCTCCTTCTCAATCCAGCCGGACTCGCCGATCTTGAGCATTGCATAACCCTTCATAAAACCCTCCTAAAATCTGTGTTTCTAGTAGTGAAACACGACCTACCTCGTGGAGGAGCACGCCTTTTGCGTGACACTGACGAGGCTAATAAACGCTTTTGCGAAAGCTCGCGTGCACGAGCGATCACTCGCAAACATCCGCGATTACTCGCGAAGTACATTTTCAAGTACTTTTTCGCGCAAAGCTAGAACGAAACCGTGAAAGGTTGAGCAGACTTTCATGAATTTTAGTTTGGCGAGAAATGCGGTTTGCAAATATCCGATATTTGCGCACGTAGACAATGCGTACGCTAACATACCGCTCGACAAACCCCCGACCGATGAGAAACAACGCTTATCGGCGAACGGTTACCGTTCACCGAATCAAATGGGCAACTGTCCACTTTTCTGTTGTATGCGGTTGCTCCGTGGTGTTATGCAGAGGTGCCTTGTTATAATTCTGGCAGACGGGTTTCTCGCCACATGAGCCTCTTCAATGAACCTCTTTGTGGAGAAAACCAGCAGTCCAGGAAGGAATTTACATGCCTATTGATAGCCTGTTTGGAGATGCTGGCGCTAGCCTTGACTGGCAATACATAATCTCATACGCCATCCTGCTGGCTCCGGCAGTTATTCCGGGTGTGCTATTTGTTTACTCTTTTATCAAAGAACCTCGACAGTTCCGCAACGCGCTTTTTTTATTTGCGACTCTTGCGTGGTCCTCGATTCTTCTAGTGCTAAGGCTGAACAACTTTATCCTTGGACTAATTCTGGTTACTCTTGTACTGCTGACACCATTTCTGACCATTGGTTTCTTGCTGATCAACACCATAGTTGTGGTAAGAAATAACGGATTTTCACTGACATCGATGCTGCCGTTTTTGATGGCTGGATTCCTTGTTCTGCTGATTGCGTCGCCGACCATCGTGAATTATTTTGACCCGGACGTTCGACACATTATTGTCTTTGTGCTGGGACTTTTTACGCTCGAGGGCCTGTGGTTCTCGTTTACCTTTATGGCTTTGCTGTTCTATTCGTGGGTGTATCGTTTGCTTCCCCGCCGACGCCAATACGATTGCATCATTATTCACGGCGCTGGGCTTGACGGTCCGCGACCAACTCCGCTGCTTGCAGGCAGGATTGATAAGGCACTTGAGCTGTGGAATAAGCAGCATCAGCACGGAAAGTTTGTTGTTTCTGGAGGTCAAGGTGCTGATGAGGTGGTCTCCGAAGCTCAGGCCATGCGCGATTATCTTCTGGAGAAGGGCGTTCCTGGCGACGCAATTCTCATGGAAGACAAGTCCACTACCACCTGGGAAAATCTTAGGTACTCGCTAGCCATTATCAACGCTGATCGGGCAACGGGTGTCGACGCCACAAGCTCGGCCGCCGTCGCCTCGAGCGGGGACGTCACAACAACAGCCAGCGACGCGTCGACCAGCGACGCGAGCGGAACCGTCGCCTCGAACGGCGACTTTACCACCGCGGTTGTTACCAGCGATTTCCACGTTTTCCGTTGCGCCGAATACGCCCACAACCTGGGCATTAAGGCAGATGGCATCGGTTCGCACACCAAAGGCTGGTACTGGCCCACGGCGTTTATCCGCGAGTTTATCGCAATCACCAAAGCGCACCTCTGGCCCTACCTGGTCATTGGCGGTCTGTACACGTTAATCAACGTGCTCAACTACGCATTCTTTTTCCTTGGAGTTGCGTAAGCTAGGGGTGCTCAATTTTTGCTCCGCGCCTGATTTACTCCGCGCCTGATTTCTTAAAAGAATCTGTAAAATTTGCCTGAAAACGTTAAAGAAACTGTGGATTTGCCTGATTTCATCAAAGAATCTGTATCCAAAATACAGAATCTTTGCACTTTTCAGGCTCACTTTTCAGGCTCGCTTTCCAGGCTCGCTTTTTAGGCTCACTTTTCAGGCAGAGTTTAAAGCGCATCCGAGCTC
>JABZHU010000105.1:0-4485 GCA_015258705.1 Atopobium sp.
CTGTAGGCCTTTAACGAAATGGGTGATCATATGGCTGACAGTTTTTCCCGTCGTTCGTTCTTTGCTCTGACTGGAATCACCGCCGCAGGCCTTGGCCTTGCTGGTTGTGCTCCATCAAATAATCAGGGCGGCTCTACCACCACAGGTACTGAGCCACAGGACGGCTCTCCTGCAAACACTCCTCTGGATCAGCTTCCAATCCCAGAGAAGGGCAAGACGTACAACAATCCTAAGTCTCGTGATGAGGTTAAGGATGGCGGTACTCTGACTCAGCCAATCAACGAGATTGGTCCACAGTGGAATTATTACCAACTTGCTGGTAATACCTCTTACATGAACATCCTTCACGGTCTTATCAACCCTCGTGACCTGTTCCTTAACAATGCTGATGGCGATAAGTTTGAGCCAAACAAGGATTACATCAAGGAATTCAAGGTAGAGGAGAAGGACGGCAAGCAGGTTGCTACCCTGACCTTCACTGATCAGGCCACCTTCAACGATGGTACCGCTATTGATTGGACCGCAATTCAGACCGCATTCATCACTATGTGTGGTCAGAATAAAAAGTTTGCGGTTTCTTCAACTGATGGTTATGACAAGTATGAGTCTGTTGAGCAGGGTGATACTGCTAAGACCGCTGTTATTACCATGAAGGAGGCAGTCTATCCAATCGAGAGCATCTTGAGCTATGCTCTGCACCCAAAGCTTCAGGATCCAGACTTCTTCAACAATGGTTACAATAATGAGCCACACAACGAGCTTGGTTCTGGTCCTTATATTGTTGATTCTTTCGATGACTCTGCTGTAACCTTCAAGCCAAATCCAAAGTGGTGGGGTGACGCTCCTAAGCTTGATACCCTTGTCTACAAGCAGATGGATACCCAGGCTTCCATTAACGCATTCAAGAACGAAGAGACTGATACTACTGGTACTTCCGTCGCAGGTTCTGCTGAGCTTCTTTCTAACTTCTCCGGTCTTGGTGATAAGGCTCAGATTCGCCGTGGTCTTGGTATGTCTATTGCTGTTATCGAGCTTAACTCTACTCGCGGTGCTCTTCAGGATGTTGCAGTTCGTAAGGCATTCTGCCAGGTCGTTGACCCTGCAACTATCGTTTCCATTGTCTTCCAGGGTGTTAACTGGAAAGAGGACGCACCAGGCTCCATGCTTTGGCCTTACTGGGCAGCTGGTTATGACAACAACCTCCCAGACGATCTCAAGAACCTCAAGTCTGTTGACGAGCGCAAGGCTGCTGCAAAGAAGACTCTTGAGGATGCAGGCTATAAGCTTAACGGCGATTACTACGAGAAGGACGGTCAGCAGGTAACCTTTAGTTACACACTGTTCGGTGACGGTACCACTGTTAAGAACCGTGCTGCTGCAATCCAGAAGATGTGCAAGGACGCTGGTATTAACCTTACCCTTGATTCTCACCCATCTTCTGAGTTCTCTGATGTTCTTACCTCTGGTTCTTGGGATGTCTGCCTCTTTGGTTGGGTTGGCTCTTCAACTTCTTACAACAACGGTGGCCAGCTCTATGGTTCTGAGTCTGGATCCAACTTTGGTCAGCAGGGCTCCGCAGAGACCGATGAGATGTTTGCAAAGGTTGTCTCTACCAAGGACTTTGATGAGCGCATGAAGCTCATGAATGAGGCTGAGAAGAAGATGATGCAGACTTACGCATATCTTCCTGTCTACACTGGTCCAGACTGCTACGTTGTTAAGAAGGGTCTTGCCAACTTTGGTCCTTCACTCTTCCAGAGCACACCAGCAACCATTGTTGGTTGGCAGAAGTAAGCAAGGGACAAGGCGATCTTCTCGCAAAGTTCTTTTGAGAAAAGTTTTAAATTTTCTCAGTAAAGTTGCTTGAAGATGTGTTAGTATATCCCTCGCTGCAAAGCAAGTCGGAGTGGCGGAATTGGCAGACGCGCTAGCTTGAGGTGCTAGTGACCTACTAACGGTTGTGCGGGTTCAAGTCCCGCCTCCGACACCACGGAATTTCGGCGGATCTCTTCGGAGGTCCGCCTTTTTCGTATACTTAGGCAATGTGATTTGTTTTTCCTCGCTGGTAAGGAGTGACTGTGGCAGATAACAAACTGAGCGTAAGGCGTGTTGAGGGAGTTGTCGACGGGACCGTTGCTGCAACTCTGTCTCAGTTGCTGCGCCTGACCAGCGATGCAGTCATTGTTTTTAATATGGAGGGCATGGTTCTTCTCGCCAATGAGGAGGCCGAAAGCCTATTTGCTAAGGAAGACGGCACCATTGCCGGCCTGGATGTTCGCTTTTTGTTTACCCCGGCAAATCAAGAGAACTTACAGAAACCGTTCTTTGTAGAGTCGTTGCCGTTTGCGATTGATGGCTCCACTTCCATGGTGGCTGCTCCTGCTCATGACGGAACGTCACAGGTGTTGAGTGTTCGTGCAGATTATGTTGGTGCTCCTACACAAGCTATTGTTCTGACAGCGTCTAAGCTTCGTGACATGGCTAGCCCTATGCACGATGATGAACGAATGGTCTTGGACCTTCGGCGAGCCAATAAGAGGCTCTCAGGAGCGCTTCAGATTGTTTTGGACACGCTTGACTCGGAAGATATGGGTCAGCTTATCGAGCGCGTGTTAGAAGAGCTCTCAGAGACTGTTGAGGCTGATGGTGCGCTTATCTATCTTGCTGAGCAAGACGGGTACCACCTTCATGGTGCAACGGAGTCTCTAAAGAGCGTGTCATTGAACAGAATTCCTCGCTATTTTGCATTTAACAGCTCTCTGGAGCGTTTGACGTTTTATTCCGAGCACGCTCTTCGCTTGCATACCATGCCTTTGAACTCTGGCGCACTCAAGCAGGGAAGAGTTAAAAAGCGCAACCTGGTCAACGAGGAAACTCGTGAGGTCATAACCGTTGATGCAAGTCATCTGCCTCCGTTTACCAGCTTTCTTGTGGTGCCAGTGTGGTTTGGTGGCCACATTGTTGCCTTGATTGAAGTTGGTTGGGAGCGCAAACGTGCACTTCTGGTTGAAGACGCACGGCTTCTGGACTCCATTGCAAATTACCTCTCGGTACAGCTTGTAGGCGCGTTGTCGGCCATGAGAACGCAGCGTAGAGATACGCTTCGCGAGGCATTGGCTCGCGTGCGTCAGGGATTGCTTCATAGCGCTGCAGAGGGCGAGAAGATCTCTGGCGAGCGTTTACAGCAGGTTATGAGGTCGGTGGGCACCGATCTGTATGCACAGGTTTTCTCGGTAGATTGCTGTGAGGTAACAGGCAACATTACGCTCCATGCGCTTGGCGCTGAGCAAGCTGCGACAGTGGTTGGCGGCGCGCAGGATGGCGGCAACCAGATCGCGCTTCCATCGACGGTTGAGGGACTCAAGACAGGAGAGGGCGAGGCGTCAGTCAAAGAGGTTGAGCTTGAATCTGAACTGAGTCGCGCGCTTGCTGCACAAGGTTTGCCCTGCAAGGGAGCTGTACTCTTCTTGGGTAAGTTTGCAGGTGAGCAACATACCTGGCTTTTCTTGCGAGAAGAAAACGCTGAGCCTCTGAGCGATATTGAGCTTGATTTCTTGGACCGCGTGATGCTTCTGGTTCACTCGCTGGCCGTTGGTGCTGAAGAGAGTCAGCAAAACAAACATATCTCGCAGGCGCTGCAGTCGGGCATGAAGAATGAGCTGCAGCAAGTTGAGGGAATCTCTGCCGAGGGAATTTATTCGTCCGCAACTGCTGACGCGTTTGTCGGCGGCGATTTTTACAGCATGATTAAGCTGCCTGGTCGTCGCGCGTGCATCATTATGGGTGACGTTTCTGGCAAGGGTATTGAGGCGGCTTCTATTTCATCCGCAGTTAAAACGGCACTTTCTGCCTACGCGTGGGAGGGAAGAACTCCTGCTCGTATGGTGGCAACGCTGAACGAATTCTTGCTGGGCTTCTCAAGGGTTGAGACGTTTGCGACGCTCTTTGTGGGCATTGTTGACCTTGCAACCTCATCGCTTACGTACTGCTCAGCTGGCCATCCACCTGCGATTTTGGTGTCCGCTAAATCGGGCGAGGCCGAGCTTTTGGATGTGCAGTCGGGCGTTGTTGGAGCGTTCCACGACATGGAGTACAAAAACGGCACAGTTCGCTTACATGAGGGCGATATCCTGCTGCTCTACACCGACGGAACTACAGAGGCTCGCAGTCCCGAAGGCGCTTTTTTTGGCGAGACTGGACTCCGTGACATGATCATGAACGAGGTTCCTCAAGGCTTTGATGGCCTTCTGAACAGGTTCTTGAGCACGCTTGATCGCTATACCGGCCGAAGGCTTGATGACGACGTTGCTATGGCGGCCCTGCGTTTTGACGAGCTTGGCAGCGGCGATTCTGGTGTGCTTAGCAGTGCCAACTCTGGCGAGAAGAGCAACTAGACGGTCTTCTCGTCAACGAGACGATTTTCTCGCTAAAAAATGCAGATATCTGAAATTCTTGTTGCTGCACGGGAACAAGAAACGTATGTAT
>JABZHU010000106.1:0-4400 GCA_015258705.1 Atopobium sp.
ACGGGATACTTGGTAGGCGCTACACGCGACGCTGATACTATTGGTCAGATTGATGGCTATGACGCCACAGTTGGCCCCTACCTCAAAAATGAGCTGGGTATGGATGATCCTCACGATTACTTCCAGGCAGGCGTCATTTTGATGAACCTTGAAGAGATTAGAAAGCAGATTTCTCCTGAAGAGTTTCTGAAGGTCTCAACCATGCGTGCATGGCGCTGGCTTGACCAAGATGTTCTTAACAGGTTTGTGAACGGTCATTATCTCCGCATTAATATGAAGTGGAATTACCTGGTAGACTGGCAATTCCTTCGCCGTGATCACATTGTTGCTCAGGCTCCAAAAGATGTGCGAGAAGAATACGAAGAAGCTCGTAAGAATATCTGTATTGCTCATTTTGCAGGGCCAGATAACAGGCCTTGGCTCTATCCAAACTCAGATCTTGCAGGTCTTTTCTGGTTCTATGCTCGTCGCTCCCCTTATCTTGAGGAGCTTCGTTCACAGCTTGAAGAGTCGAGACGTACGGTAAGAGGTCTTTCTCACCGTGTGCAGAGCGGCGTACTTTTCCGCGGCTTGATGCCTTTATTTGATACCGTCTTTCCACCAGGCACCAAGACCCGCACCAAAGTTATTACGTCATACAACAAACTTGGTGGCGGCAATCTATAACGTAAAAGGAGGTCTTTCGACCTCCTTTTTTATTGCTATGCGAGTTATTTCTTTTTGCCTCTAATGATTTCTGGAGCGTTTTCTCCGCCAACACTTTCTGGAGTAACCACAACCTTAGTGATATCCAAATCTGATGGCAGGTCAAACATGGTCTCTTGCAGCGTAGACTCACAGATTGCGCGAAGACCACGAGCTCCTGTACCACGAGCCAAAGCCTTCTTAGCAATCTCTCTGAGTGAATCCTCAGTAAACTCCAGATCTACTCCCTCAAGCTCAAACATGCGCTTGTACTGCTTGGTAAGAGCATTCTTTGGATCTGTGAGGATACTCATCAAATCTTCCTCACCAAGCTCACGAGTAGAAGTGATAACAGGAATACGGCCCAAAAGCTCTGGAATCATGCCAAATCTGTGCAAATCCTGAGGCATTACTTTGGCGATAAGATCAGACTCGCCCTCTTTGACGTTCTGAGCAACATCAGAATTAAAGCCAATTCCCTTTTTACCAATACGGTCAGCAACAATCTTATCCAGGCCAACAAAAGCACCACCACAGATGAACAAGATATTGGTGGTATCAATGTGAATAAGCTCCTGCTGAGGATGCTTGCGTCCTCCTGTTGGAGGAACACTAGCCACCGTACCCTCGAGAATCTTCAGAAGTGCCTGCTGAACACCTTCACCAGAAACGTCACGAGTAATAGAGAGGTTCTCGGCCTTGCGAGCAATCTTGTCAATCTCATCGATGTAGACAATACCTACCTGAGCGCGCTCAACATCGCCGTCAGCAGCGGTGATGAGCTTAAGCAAGATATTCTCGACATCTTCACCAACGTAGCCAGCTTCGGTAAGAGTTGTTGCGTCAGCAATAGCAAACGGCACTTCAAGAAAACGAGCAAGCGTCTGAGCAAGCAGCGTTTTACCAGTACCAGTTGGACCCAGTAGCAAGATGTTGGACTTTGCAATCTCGACATCCTCCTGGCCCTCCTGAGGCTCATCGTTGCCTGAAAGAATACGACGATAGTGGTTATACACCGCAACCGACATAGCACGCTTAGCATCTTCTTGACCCATTACGTACTGGGACAGCTCATCGTAAATCTCATGCGGAGTTGGCAGGTCTTTGATAACGGGCTCATCAGAGTGAGTCTCAATCTCTGACTCTTCATCAAAGCCAAGGGACTCATCAATCATATCCGAGCAGGTAGAGATGCACTCATCACAAATGCAGACGCCACCGGGACCCTGGATAAGCTTATTTACCTGCGACCTACTCTTTCCACAGAAAGAACAGTGCATCTCATCTAATCCGCCAAAAGGCGAGAAGTTCTGGTCATTAGCCATAACTCAAACCCTCAATACAAGAACAATTATTGGTCGTTACGAGAAGAGATTACGCGGTCTACCAGGCCGTAGTCACAAGCCTCCTGTGCGCGAAGATAATTATCGCGCTCGGTGTCAACATTGACCTTCTCGATAGATTGTCCAGTATAATCCGAAAGCAACTCGTTGATGTGCTGGCGAATCCACTTTGTCTCATCTGCAACAATCTGGATATCGGTCTGCTGACCCTGAACGCCACTGGATGGCTGGTGAATCATAACCATAGAGTTAGGAAGTGCAAGACGCTTACCCTTTGCACCAGCTGCAAGAAGAACAGCGCCCATTGATGCTGCCATACCAACGCAGATGGTAGAAACATCTGGCTTGATGAAGTTCATGGTATCCAGGATACCAAGACCTGCATAAACGTCTCCACCAGGAGAGTCAATGTAGAGAGAAATATCCTTGTCTGGATCCTGGCTCTCAAGGTGCAAAAGCTGTGCAATGACCAGGTTTGCAGAATCGCGCGTTACCGGCTCACCTAAGAAAACAATACGATCATTGAGCAGTCTGGAATAGATGTCATAGCTGCGCTCACCACGAGGAGTCTGCTCAATAACATACGGAATGGTTGGAATGTTTGTTGGATAATGCATAATCCTCCTTCAAATGTCTTTCCTTAGAAACATACCCCGGGAAGCATGTCTCTAACCCGGGGTATGAAAAATTCAAAGTAACTGCAACTTTTGGCGCAGTCTTTCTGGCGAGAAACCCAACCAGTTGCGGACTACTCAGCGTCCTTCTCTGCGTCCTCGTCCTTCTTAGCTGCCTTCTTCTTAGCAGGAGCCTTCTTAGCAGGCTTCTTCTCTGCCTTCTGCTCTTCCTTAGCAGCCTCAGCAATCTCGTCGACAACAGTGACGGTTGCGTTGTCACGCAGCCAGTCAAGAGCCTTAGAACGACGGATGGACTCGCGGATTGCAGGAAGACGGCCAGCCTTGCGCCACTCCTCAATTGCAGACTCAACGTTAGGAACACCAGCGCGCTCAAACTCTGCGCGAATGTCTTCCTCAGTTGCCTCAAGCTTAAGCTCTGCAGCTACTGCGTCAAGAGCCAGGGACTGACGTGCGCGCTCCTCAGCCTGAACACGAAGATCAGAGATGAAGTCATCAGTCTTAATGCCGCGTGCAGCCAGGAACATATCAAGGCTCATACCCTGCTGCTGAAGACCATTCAAGAACTCCTGAGCAATCTCGTTGAAGACCTCGTTCTTGTACTCCTCTGGAACCTCCTCAAGTTGAAGACGCTTGCCCAGAGCCTCAACAACACGGTCCTCTTTAAGAGTTGGAAGAGAATTCTTCTTGTCAGACTCAATCTCAGACTTAACAGCCTCGCGGAGTTTCTCGACCGTGTCATAACCAAAGGTGTTCTTTGCAAGCTCGTCAGTCAACTCTGGAGTGACGGACTTCTTGTGAGCAACAACCTTGACGTTGATATCGTAATCGTGGGAGTGAACCTCATCGCCGTGAGTGTGGCTGTGAGTCCACTTGACCTCTTTCTCCTCACCTGGCTTCATGCCGATGAGTGCCTCCTCAAGCTCTTTTGGAGCCTGGGTGCCATTAAGGGTAAGAACGCGGTCCTCGCCCTCCATGTGAGCAGCGCCCTCAATGTTCTTGATGTCTACACCAATGGTGTCGCCCTCTTTGACAGCGCGCTTCTCCTTGGTGTTCTCAAACTTAGCCTGGTAAGACAGAAGCTGCTTAATCTGGTGATCAACCTCAGCCTCAGTTGCCTCATTTGGAGGCATGTTAATTGCAGGAGCATCGTAAGAATCAAGCTTAGCCTCAGGGCGAACGTTGAAGACTACCTCATAGGAGTAATCCTGGCCCTCAACAGGAAGGTCTGCGTCCTGGTTGTAATCACCACGGCCGACAGGAACAAGGTCAAGCTCCTCAAGAAGCTGTGGCTCTGCTGCGCCGAGAAGATCGTTGGTTGCCTGAGCAAGGACTGCCTCGCGGCCAACAATGCCGTCAATGACAGGACGAGGTGCGCGGCCCTTGCGGAAACCCTGGAAGGAATACTTGTTTGCAATGTCCTTGTAAGCCTGCTTAATGGCAGCGTCTACCTCTGCGGCAGGAACTGTAACCTTGACGGTGAGTTTCTCGTCAACTGACTTATCTGCGGTAACGGTGATGTTCAACGTTCCTCCAGTGTCTCGTAAAAAATGCTGGCGTACCAGCTCTTAACCAAATTTCTGCATGGTGCGGGCGGAGGGAATCGAACCCCCACGGACTTAGTCCACTAGAACCTAAATCTAGCGCGTCTGCCAGTTCCGCCACGCCCGCATATTTATGCAGCCTTGCAATAATAACAAACTTTTGCGCTCTTCACTAGGAGAACTTCGTATTCTAAACA
>JABZHU010000107.1:0-4362 GCA_015258705.1 Atopobium sp.
TTGTACGTCTAGCAATCACATCAAAACTGCAACAAAAAAGAGGGGCCGCATCTGCGGTCCCTCTTCTGTATCAAGTGAATGTGCTGTTGCGGTGCGCTGGCACGACTCACCGTTGCGACCTGCCGCTCGGGCGTACCTTGCGGCACCTTGCGACGCGCCGTCGCGACGCAACCTGCAGCTAAAACCTTAAGCCTTAAGAGCGCGGCCCATAGCGTCAGCCTGAACGATAGCTGCATAGAGCTCGTCAGGAGTGACGTCGCCAGCAAGGTTGTGGATGGTCTCGCCAGGAACGCAAGCAGCCTCAGCGATCTTCTTGATCTGCTCGTCAGTGGTGATGCCAACCTCCTCGAGGGTAGTTGGAAGACCAACCTCAAGGCAGAAGTCCTGAACCTCGTCGAACTCCTCCTGAGGAACACCCTCAAGAACAAGCTGGACCAGGGTACCAAAAGCAACGCAGTTGCCGTGAGGTGCGCTGTGGCCACCAAGAGAGGTGAGGCCGTTGTAGAAGGAGTGAGCTGCTGCGCAGTTAACGTTGTCAGCGCCGACACCACTCATGTAGACGGTTGCCTCGCAGATAGCCTCAAGGGCTGGGGTTACAACGTTGTTCTCACAAGCCTTAATTGCCTGTGAACCGTAATCGCGAAGAGTGAGGTAGCACTCCTTAGCAATTGCCATACCAACGCGGGTAATGCCGGTTCCCTCGAGGGAAGGAGACTCGGTACGGATGGATGCGCGGCCCTCAAAGTAGGTGCCCAGTGCGTCGCCCATACCTGCTACCAGGAAGGAAACAGGTGCGTTTGCGATGATCTGGGTGTCGACCATAACTGCATCTGGGTTCTGTGGGTAGAAGAGGTACTTGTCAAAGGAACCGTCATCGTTGTAAATAACGGAGAGGCCGGTGCATGGAGCGTCGGTAGCTGCAACAGTAGGAAGAATAACGATGCGCTTACCAGCGTAATATGCGGTTGCCTTTGCAGTGTCAACAGCGCTACCGCCGCCGATAGCGACGACTACGTCGATGTTGTCCTCCTCGACGATAGCCTTCATGCGGTTAATCTCGCCGTTGGAAGAGATGCCGCCGAAGACCTCGTAGCGACGGTAATAGTCGCCCTTGCCCTCGAAGCTCTGCTCGATCATGTCGTGGGTTGCTTTGTAGCCGCTGTTAGAGCAAACAAACAGGAAGCGCTTTCCCATGTAGCCCATCTCTTTCTCGAACTCGAGACAAGCATTTTTGCCCTGAACATACTTCAGTGGCTCACGCATTGCGCGTAGCATTTTCATAGGTTCCCCTCTCCGGATACGTTTTAGACCTATGTAATTTATGGTAGCACTGTCAAAAGAACATAACAGCAAGGAAAATATTTCTGTGGGAGTATTACTTTAAGTTAGCCCCACTAAAGCAGTAAGGCAGTTGGAAATAATTCTATTTAGAAATCCTATAATATGGAGAAATAAAAATAGGGGATAGGGATGATCTAAAGAGGAAATGAATGTTTGAAGGAAAGCTAGAAACAGCAGAAAAAAACATTCTGTTCTATAAATGGTCAAATTATATTAATTCAAGTGTTCTGATTTGGACCATCTTAACTCTCTATTATCTTTGGCGCGGTTTAAGTTATTTTGATATTGCGCTAGTCCAGAGTGTTGGTGCAATAGCTACAGCAGTACTTGAAATTCCAACGGGTTGGATATCTGATCGTTACGGACATCATATTGTTTTAAAAATTGCTTCTTTTTCTAGACTTGTGGCAATAGTGACCTTAACCTTTGCAAATAGTTTTTTATTAATGGTTGCTTCTGAATTGTTCTTTTCTTTAGCAAGTGCGTCGCAGTCAGGAGCTGGAAGTGCTTTTCTTTTCGAGGCAACGAGTGCAAATTCTGGTATGGATAGGAAGAATGGAGCATATGCTCTAATTCTTTCAAAAATGACAGGAACTCAGTCAATCATTAGAATTACTGTTCGTTTAATAGCTCCTGTTCTTTTTAGTATTAATCCTTTGATTCCTTTCGTTATTTCAATCTTTATATATTTTCTTGGTCTATTAGTCACTTTGGAATTTAAAGAAAATGATGTAAGCCCTAATAGAAGAGATAATTGCTTACCAGAAGAAGATGGATTTATAAGGACTAGCACTAGTAAATTGGATCTGAAAGAGTCTGTACAGACGTTTTTTCAGGAACTTATAAAGATTGTGAAAACTAATACTTTTATTTCCCTTTGTATAGTCTCAGCAATTTCATTGATTTTAGTTAGTAATTACAGCCAGTTTATTGCCCCAAATTTAACCAGTATGGGATTTGATATAAAGTTCCTAGGGATAGTTACCGCTGCTGCAAGTTTAGGCGAGTTTTTTGGATCAAGGCTTACGGCAAAGATAGTAAGAACATTTAAAGATTCTCATAAGAAATCTGCTGAAGATAGTATCGCGTTTTCAGGAAACGTAGAATTTCTCGTTATCTTAGGCGTACTTTCCGTAATTGCGATCTTAATGCTGTGTGCCGGGCTAGTTCCAAGTATATATGTATGTATTCTTACTTATGTGGCGATTAATTTATTTTCAACTACTTTAAGTATTTTGATAAACAATCAGATGAATTTAATCGCTGAAGAGAATAATCGCGCAACATTACTTTCTGTATCAAATCAAATTGAAGAGATTGCATCAGTGGCTTCTGATCCGTTAATTGGAATTGCTTTAGATCTTTCAGGATTTGGAATAACTTATGCTGGCTTAGGCTGTATTACTCTTGTGGTAATAGCCGTTATTTTTAGTATCCATTACAGGAAATATAGATAGTCATAACCTCAACTTTTCATAATCTATTGGGTTAAAGTTATCTGGAAAGTTTACGTGAACATACACTCACCAGCCGGCAAATGATATTCTTGTAGTGTCAAATTTTCGCACTGTGGTCTTTGGAGGACACATGCTTAGTTCTGTCGAAATCAAACCCGATGTCTACTTTGTAGGCGCCCTTGACTGGAACGCTCGCGAGTTCCACGGCTACACCACTGAGCAGGGCATCACCTACAATGCATACCTTATCTTGGACGAGAAGGTCACGCTTATTGACACCGTCAAGCGTCCATTCTCCGAGGAGCTGGTCGAGCGCATTAAGAGCATCATCGATCCAGCAAAGATTGACGTTCTGATCTGCAACCACATTGAGATGGACCACTCCGGCAGCGTTCCTCGCATTCTGGAGCTCGCGCCAAACGCCGAGGTCTACGCAAGCGCACCTCAGGGCGTTAAGGAGCTCAAGGCTTTCTATGGCGAGAATATCAACGTCAACGGCGTAAAGACGGGCGATACGCTCAACATTGGTAAACGCACCCTGACCTTTGTGCAGACGCCAATGGTCCACTGGCCAGACAACATGGTCACGTATTCCGAGTACGACAAGATCCTCTTCTCCAACGACGCATTTGGTCAGCACTACGCTTCAACCACTCGCTTTGAAGACGAGTCCGACTACTGCGAGGTTATGAAGCAGGCTCGCAAGTACTATGCAAACATTGTTCTCCCTTACGGTCGTCAGGCTGACTCTGCTGTTACCGCAGTTAAGGGCATTGGTCTGGAGAACATCGATATTATCGCCCCAGCTCACGGCGTTGCATGGCGCTCCCACATTGCCGACATCATCTCCAAGTACGAGGAGTGGACTACCGGCAAGCTTGAGGAGAAAGCCCTGGTTGTGTACGACTCCATGTGGGGCTCAACCGACAAGATGGCTCATGCTCTCCTGGACGGTTTTCTGGCTGAAGGCATTCCTGCCCAGCTCATCGACCTCAAGGAGACTCATATCTCCAACGTCATGTACCACTTCCTGGACTCTAAGTATGTCTGCGTTGGTTCGCCTACGCTGAACTCTAAGTTCCTGCCTACCGTTTCTTCGTTCCTGACCTATATGAGCGGTCTTTCTCCAAAGAACGACCACCGTATTGGCTTTGCGTTTGGCTCTTACGGCTGGGCTCCACTTGGACCAAAGATGGTCCAGGCCGAGCTTGAGGCAGCAGAGTTCACTATGCCACTGCCTGTTCACGCTATCGGTTGGCTTCCTTCTGACGAGGACCTGGATGCCGTTCGTGCGCAGGTCAAGGACCTGGTCGAGGCTGGCAAGCAGCTCTAATTTAGCGGTATATTGAGCAAGGCCCTCACATTCATGCTGAATGTGAGGGCCTTTTGCTGCTAAGGGAGTTAAGCGGACAAAAAATGATGCAAATGACCCCGAAGCGATGCCAAAGTGGTAAAAAATGCGTTTAGTTGGGGAATACAGGTTTCTGTATATGGCGTTTGCCCTGATAAAAAAGTTACGTCTCAAAAAGTGGTGTAAGGCTATTTCCTTACTACCTTCTAGCCT
>JABZHU010000108.1:0-4339 GCA_015258705.1 Atopobium sp.
AAATGTTGCTATGACTACAACGCTTACACATGCTGGTTTTGTGTATTGCGGCAAGGTAGTTGGACACGATAAAACACCTCGTGACGCATTTCATTTTGTAGCCCAATAAGCTGCAAGAAACAACTTTAAACAAGAAAGAGCCTGTGAATCAATCTCACAGGCTCTTTTACGTTTAACTTACGTTGTTGTAGCGTGCGTTACTGAGCGCGCCTCTTACCAAGAACACCAGCTGCAATAAGAACAGAAGACGCAGCTGCTACAGACGCTGCAGCAAAGGAAGCATCACCAGTTGAAGGAAGCTTAGGCTCCTTCTTCTTTGGCTGCTTTGGCTTCTTAGGAGTCTCTGAAGGTGGAGTGGTTGGAGTTGGAGGAATGTGAGTATTAGTAATAGTAAAGCCACTGGTAACATCACCTGTTACCTCAGCCGTATAACCCTCAACCTCGTCCTCAACAACGGTGTACGTGATGGCTGTGGTAGTGCCAGTCTGATTCTTATCGAGGTTGCTAAATGTTGCAGTCCAGCCATTTGCGTCAGAGAGAACCTCACTCTTACCAGTATCTACGCCGTCTGCATAAAGGTGTACGGTAACTGAAGTAGGACGAGTGCCGTCAGCGTTATTTTGATCTTCCCAAACCTTAGATACAGAAACGCTTACCTGCTGATCGCCAGTTGCAGTACCAGTACCACGAGGATTAATCCACCAACCCTCACGAGTGTAGTTTAGAATGTTGCCGTCAAAATCGAGAGTTGCTCTGTTATCAACCTGAGATGCATTGGCTGGAACAATAGTCTTGTACTCAAGCCAGCAGTCCTGAATGAGTGGATTAAAGCCAGCAAAGTTAACCTGATCATTAAGGCGAGCAAAGTCAAGAGTGTAACCATTAGGAGTAAAGGTAATTGCAGGAAGAATCTGATCTGCAGAAAGAGTCTGAACAGCACCGTTAATAAGGTGGAGAACAAAAGAGTGCTTAAGATATGGGCCTGCAAGCTCGTCTGAAGGATTAACACCAGTACCAGTAAGCTTTGATGCATCAACGGTATAAGGATTTACAATCTGATCCTTGATTGTTGTATTAAAAAGGCCAACCTGAGTAATATCACTTGGAGTAATATTAACAACCCAACTGGTCACATAGTAATCGCTTCCGGTCTCAATAGTTGCACCAGAAGGAAGAGTATAAGTTGTTTCTGCGGTTGCGCCAGTCCTGTTGTACTTGGTAATTGCAGGATCCATTGCGGCAATAGAGCCACCATACGTCATGTTAAGATGAGTGTCTCCAATGTAAAGCGTTGTACTTCCACTGCCTCGTTGAGCAATATCGTTTGACCAATTAAGCGAAAAAGACATCTGACCATGAACGTTAAGAAGACCCGCAATATTGTTATTGAAGGTAACAGTCATAGTATTAGGGTTACTGGTAGGAGTTGCAGTACCAACAGAAATACTATTTCCGTTTGCATCTACACCCATAACCTCAAAAGGAGCTGGAGTATTATTTTCAAGTTCCGCAGGAATCCTAATGGTAAATGTGTCACCTGGCTGTGCTGGCCAACCATTATTGTTGAGTGCATAATCAAAACTAACGCGTACGTTACTGCCACCCAAGCTTGTATAACTAATATTTGAAATATTTGGCGTATACTCAATAGCCTGTGCTTGAGTATTGAATGCCGTAAGCGCAGCAAATACAGTGAGCACGAACATAACTGCAAAGCTCAAAGACCTGCTAACTAACCCCTTAGACTGCATGATGCTCCTCACGGATAGTTCAAAGATTAATTTATCTGCACACAAATAGCTGTACAAAACAATAAGATTTCTTTGAAACTCTAACTTCTTACTTAAAAATATAAAGTTCTAAAGTACTCATGTCAAAGAACTATCTATATCTCTATAAAAAAACTCCCGCAATGTTTACGGGAGTTTTTCAAAAATATCAGATTGTAAGGAAAGCCTACTTACCCAGAAGCTCCTGAACGTCAAGAGCAATCATGTATTCCTCGTTGGTAGGTACAACCAGGACGCGTACCTTTGAATCTGGAGCAGAGATGTCACGGATTTCACCGGAGCGAACCTTGTTCTTCTCCTCATCAATCTTGACACCCATCCACTCAAGCTCTTTGACAACCCCAAGACGCATCTCGTCGGAGTTCTCACCAATACCAGCAGAGAATGCCATGGTATCAAAGCCGTGCATAGCCTGAGCCATCTCCATGATGAGCTGAGACGTACGATAATAGAACATATCAAGTGCAAGCAGGCAGTCCTTATCGCCAGCGTGAGCGCCATCCTCAATATCACGAGAATCGGAATGACCAGACAGAGCGAGAAGGCCAGACTGCTTGTTCATCATAGTGTCAATCTCATCGATGGAGTAACCACCAACGCGAGAGAGATAGAAGACAGTAGCTGGGTCAATAGTGCCGCAACGAGTGCCCATGATAAGGCCATCAAGTGGAGTAAGGCCCATGGTGGTCTCAAGATCGCGACCATCCTCAATAGCGGAAAGAGAAGCACCAGAACCAAGGTGGCAGCTAACCAGCTTGTGAGTCTGACCGTTGGTAAACTCATTGGTTGCACGCCAAATGTAGCGGTGAGAAGTACCGTGAGCGCCGTATTTGCGGACGTGGTACTTATCAACAACATCGCGAGGAAGAGCATAGCGATGTGCCTTCTCTGGCATATTGAAGTGGAAAGAAGTATCGCAAACGATTACATTGCCAACCTCTGGGAAGAGCTCACGGCAAATCTCAATAACATCAGCCTCAGCATAGTTATGAAGAGGAGCAAGTGGAGCAACCTCACGAACCTGAGCCAAGACCTTATCGTCTACAACAGCAGACTCTGGGAAGTACCAACCACCCTGAACAACACGGTGACCAATGCCATCGATTGGCTTATCAATAGTCTTAAGGATGTCAAAGACATGCTTAATAGCAGTCTTGTGATCAGGAAGAGCAACCTCAAGCTTCTGCTTCTCTCCACCAAGCTCCTCGTGACCAACAAAAGAACCTTCGATACCGATACGCTCGCAGTTTCCTTTTGCGTAAACCTCGCGGGTGTCAACGTCAAGAAGCTGATACTTAAGAGATGAGCTACCTGCGTTGATAACCAGTACGTTCATGTGACTCCTCTTTCCGTGAAGCAGTGCAGACTAGTAAGTCTTTCTCTCCTACTTCAAATAAACATAACCGCATGACATCATAAACCCCAAGATACCCTGGAGTTAAATAGACAAGCAAAAAACTTGAATATTTTTATTTACAGCCCATTGAATCATCCAACTGCTTGCCACCTAAAACGTGGAAGTGAACGTGGTTGATTGACTGTCCGCCGTGTTCTCCGGTGTTGGTAATAACACGGAATCCAGTCTCTTTAATCCCAGTCTTTTCTGTTACAGCAGCTATAGCCTTAGTAACACTCTCAAGGGTTGCAGCAGGAATGCCATCAATGATGTTGTCGTAGTGGTTCTTTGGTACAACAAGAACATGCACAGGCGTAAGAGGATTTAGGTCATTAAAAGCTACAACGTTTTCATCCTCATAGAGAAACTCTGTAGGGATTTCTTTGTTAGCAAGCTTACAAAAAATGCAATCAGACATAGCCTCTCCTTTACTCATCTAAATATGCAGTAGAAGGCGCTGCGGTTGTATCAGTAATTGCAGCTCCTGCCTGGGACTCATCAAGCAGAACCTTAACCTTCTGCTCTGCAGTATCAAGCCTTCCGCGAAGATCCTTTACCAGCTCAACGCCACGAGCATACAGAGCCAAAGACTCCTCGAGCTCCAAATCTGTGCCCTCAAGCTTACGAACAATCTGCTCAAGCTCAATAGAAGCATCTTTGAAAGTAAGCTCTTCAGTCTTCTTAGTATCCATGTTGTTCCCCTTATCTATGAAAGCTCAATATCAGAAACAGTTGCCTTAATTGTTCCATCCGTCATTTTGACAAGCAAAGAGTCTCCAACCGAGGCATCTTTGGCCGTTTTAATGACAGACCCCTTTTCATCTTGGACATACGCATATCCCCTTGTAAGAACCTTTAGAGGAGAAAGTGCATCTAATTTTCCTGCAAGCGAAGACAGCAAAGCCTCATGTGGATGGAGCATGGCAGCACTAGCTCTGGTTAGCCTTTGTGACTCAACAGAAAGCGTCTCTTTCTTTCTTGCAAGAAGCGCTGGCAGAGCGTCCATAAGCCTTTGCTCAGTCTGATTAAGGTCTTCTGTTCTTGTTGAAATAATATAAGCAGGGTCTTTCAAACAAGGACGATCTGATAGCTTCTCTATCTGGTACTGTTTACTTGCTAGAGCATTTTTCATTGCCAAGTTAGAGCGTTGCTC
>JABZHU010000109.1:0-4332 GCA_015258705.1 Atopobium sp.
CGCAGATGAAGCCGCCGACTACGCCGAAGACCCCGCCGACGAGGCCGAAGCTCCTGAAGAGCCAAAACTCGCTTCCGCGCTGGGAGAAGAAATCCCCTTTGAACAGGTAGTTATTGGCGATATCATCCGCCTTGCCTCGGGAGACATGATTCCTGCAGACTGCCGCGTTCTGGACGCCAAGGACCTCTTTGTCAACGAGACTGCGCTTACCGGAGAATCAGAGTCTGTTGAGAAAACTGCTGGTGTAGTGCACGCTCGCCGTCGAGCGGATGGTACACGCTATCCCCTCTCGCTCTCTGAGTGCACAAACCTGCTGTTTGCCGGTACTACCGTTCAGTCGGGAAGTGCCACGGTAGTGGTAATTACAACAGGCAATAAAACCTACGTAGGCACTATGTCCGAGCTGCTTCAGCAGCCTTCTGGCGAGACTAGCTTTGACGAGGGTCTCAAATCCGTCTCTAAAGTGCTTGTCTCGTTCATGCTTATCATGTGCCCTATTGTGTTCTTTGCAAACGGTTTCCTTAAGGGTGACTGGTTTGACGCGATGCTCTTCAGCGTTTCCGTTGCCGTTGGCATTACCCCTCAGATGTTGCCTGTTATTGTAACCACTTGCCTTTCTCGCGGTGGAACACAGATGGCCAAGCAGGACGTTATTGTCAAGAATCCGGCGGCAATCCAGAACCTGGGCGCTATGGACATCCTGTGCACCGACAAGACCGGCACCATCACCGCAGACGAGGTTGTGCTTGAGCGCCACCTCAACATTCTGGGCGAAGAGGATCCTCGCGTGCTCCGCCATGCATACCTGAACAGCTATTTCCAGACAGGCCTTCGAAACCTCATTGACAAGGCAATTATCAAGACTTCAAACGACGAGCTGCCCACTAACCTGCTGAGCATTGAGTACGAAAAAATCGACGAGGTCCCATTTGACTTTGAGCGTCGCCGCATGAGCGTTGTAGTGAGAAATACAAAAACTAACAAAACGCATATGATCACCAAGGGCGCCGTTGAAGAAGTCCTCAACGCATGCTCCTTTGTTGACCTGGACTCTGAAATCAAACCGCTGACTCCCGCTCAGCGCAAGAACGTTATGGACCGCGTCTACCAGCTCAATCAGGAAGGCATGCGCGTGGTTGGCGTTGCTCAGAAGAGTGATCCTCGTGGCGTCGGCGAGTTTGGTGTAGACGATGAGCGCGACATGGTGCTCATTGGCTACCTGGCCTTTTTGGACCCACCAAAAGAAAGCGCTCGCGAGGCAATTGCCAAGCTCAACCAGAGAGGCGTGCAGGTCAAGGTACTTACCGGCGATAACGAAGGCGTCGCAGCTGCCGTATGCAAGAAGGTGGGCATCCACGTTGACGAACTCTTGCTTGGTAGCGACGTAGAGAACCTTAACGATGAGCAGATCAAAGAGCGTGTCGAGAAGACCCAGCTCTTTGCAAAGCTTTCCCCTATGCAAAAGGCTCGTGTTGTCTCTGCACTCAGGTCCAACAACCACGTGGTCGGCTTCATGGGCGACGGCATCAACGACGCTGCTGCAATGCGCTCATCCGACGTAGGAATCTCCGTTGACACCGCTGTTGACGTGGCAAAAGAGTCCGCTGACATCATTTTGCTGCAGAAGGATCTGCTGGTACTTGAGCACGGAGTTGAAGAGGGTCGCAGAACCTACGGCAACACCATCAAGTACATCAAGGCAACCGCAAGCTCCAACTTTGGTAACGTGCTATCCGTTTTGGTGGCCAGCTTCTTCCTGCCATTCTTGCCAATGAGCGCGCTTCAGCTGCTGCTCTTGGGTCTTGCATATACCGTTACCTGCATCGCGATTCCCTGGGATAACGTTGACGATTCGTTCCTTTCAAGCCCTCGCTCTTGGGATGCTCATTCGATTACAAACTTTATGCTTTGGATTGGACCTATCAGTTCAATCTTTGATGTGCTGACCTTTGCCCTCATGTTCTTTGTAGTCTCTCCCGCGCTTGCCGGAGGAACCTGGGCAGAACTTGCTGCAGCTGGAAACACCGCTGCTCAAACACTCTTTATTCTGTCTTTCCAAACAGGTTGGTTCATCGAATCCATGTGGACCCAGACCTTTGTTCTCCACGCACTTAGAACTAACAAGATTCCGTTTATTCAGAGCATGCCATCGTCATCGCTGCTTGCTCTAACCACCGCGGGAATCATTGTGGTCAGCGCTCTTCCATATCTGCCGGTGTTCGCCCAGTCCTTGAGTCTTGTTGCGCTACCTTTATCATTCTTTGGATGGCTAACTGCGCTCATGAGCGGGTATATGGTTCTTATCACCATAATTAAGAGCCTCTACGTCAAGCGATTTGGCTCGCTGCTTTAACCTTGCTCTAGGAAGGACCACGATGGACGTAAAAGAAGCTATGGACCAGCGCATATCTCTGCGCGCGTACGACCAAAAGCCTATTGAGCAAGAGAAACTTTCTCAGCTCCAGGAAGCCATTGACGTCGCAAATGCCCAGATGGCAGAGAAAGCGCCTGATCACCCCGCAATCCTTACCATCGAGGGTCCTCACCTTGAGGACGGCACTTCCGTTCACATGAAGAACAGGTCTATTGTCGGTCCCATTTACCACTACGTAGCAGGTTATTGTGAAGACGCAATTGCCCGTGAACTCATCGGCTACTATGGCGAGAAGATCGTTCTTCTCGCCACCCAGCTGGGCATTGGTTCATGCTGGATTGCCGAGACCATGGACTGGAAGACCCTGGCTCGCGACGAGTACAACGGCCTTAAGCTGGGCATTATTATTTCTATCGGATACGCTCCGGAGAAGATTCCGCTCAAGCAGGAGGGCATTCGTACCGCAATTCGTCTGCGCACCAAAAAGCCTGCGCAGATTATGACGGCAAACGGTACTCCAACTGAGCCGAAGCAGATGCCCGAGTGGTTTAACCGCGGCATTGCTGCGGTTTTGGCATGCCCAACCGCCATCAACAAGCTGCCAGTTGTATTTGACCTGACAGATGGCGTGGTAAGCGCATCTATGCCTAACCAGCGCCACCTCATCCAAGACTATGACCTGGGTATCTCCAAGCTGCACTTTGAGCTTGCTGCCGACCTTAAGGGTACGTGGGAGCTTGGACAACCTGGTCGCTTTATCGTTTCCGAGTAGCCTTCCGCGCATAGCGCCTCCCAGCTCACAAACGTCTCACTCCCCCGCATCGTCTTCCTGAGCGACACTTTTCCGAGTAGCGCTTCCGGCTTAGTGCACCCAGCGCGCCTCTTAGCCCAGCGCAACCAATTCAGCGCAACCAGCTCGGCACCACACCTCTAACAAGAAAGGACCTCATATGGCCTGTTCCGCACAGCACGTTGCAAACAAAGTTCTCTCGTCCTATCAGTGGAGACTTGCAACCAAGAAGTTTGACCCAACCAAAAACGTCTCTGATGAGGACCTTGAGGTGATCCTTGAGGCTGGTCGTCTGGCACCAAGCTCCTACGGTTTGGAGCCTTGGCGCTTCCTGGTTGTTAATCTGCGAGAGGATCAGGCCTCTGAGCAGTCTCTTCGCCTTAAAGAGAAACTTTACGAGCCATGCTATGGTGCTCGCGCGTCCCTTAACGGTGCTCATTACCTGGTTATTCTGCTTGCTCGCAAGAACGTCAACGCAGAGTCTGCTTACGTCAAGCACATGATGCACGACATCAAGCAGCTTCCTGCGGACTTTGAACCAACTTACGCTGCAGCCTTCAAGAACTTCCAGGAGAACATGTTTGACCTGGTAGGCAACGAGCGCGCAACCTTTGATTGGGCTTGCAGGCAGACCTACATTGCGCTTTCAAACATGCTTACTATGGCCGCTATGATTGGCGTTGATAGCTGCCCAATCGAGGGCTTTAACCGCAAGGCTGTTGATAAGATTTTGGAAGAAGAGGGTCTTCTCGACGGCGGTCAGTACAACGACTTTGGCGTTTCCTGCATGCTTAGCCTGGGCTATCGTGATATGGATCCTGTCCAGAAGCGTCGCCAGCCAGCTGAGGATGTTATCGTCAAGCTGTAAAAGCTGTAAGTGTCATTACCTTTTAAGCTGCCTCCTATTTCCCGACATCGAGGAAATGGGAGGCAGTTTGTTTAGCAGGCAATTCTTTGTTGAGTGGAAAAGTCTTTGCTATTTAGGAAGCTTATTGCTCGTGCGAAACACGGTTGCACATAGCTTGGTCGCATGCCATTTTGGCGCCAACTGGCCTTTTTTGGTGCGAAATGACTTTCTCTGATCCAAAAATAGCCCATTTCAGTGCGAAGTGGTAAAAAATGCGTTTAGTTGGGGTATACAGGATTGACAAACTTCTATGCAAGCGTT
>JABZHU010000110.1:0-4305 GCA_015258705.1 Atopobium sp.
ACTACGGCGAGAAGTACGTGCAGTTGTGGCGCTGTTCTTAACTTCTGTTTTCATTTGCATATGATAACGAGCAGATTCTGGACAATATCTCCGTGGATATTCCTACCGATAAGATCGTGGGAATTGTGGGAAAGAGCGGCTCAGGCAAGTCTACGCTGCTTAAACTCTTGATGCGTTTCTGGCCAGCAACACCTGGCGCCATTGAGGTTTCTGGAACTCCTTTGGAGCAGATTAATACCTCTAACCTGCGTGATCTTGAGAGCTACATGACGCAAGATACGCATTTGTACCACGATTCCATCAAGAATAACCTGCGCATTGCAAAGCTTGACGCAACGGATGAAGAGATTGTTGAGGCGTGCAAGAAGGCTTCAATTCACGAGTACATTTCCACGCTGCCCCAGGGGTACGATACGCCTGTTGCAGAGCTTGGCGACTCACTTTCTGGCGGAGAGCGCCAGCGCATTGGCCTTGCTCGCGCATTCTTGCATGACGCGCCACTCATGCTGCTCGACGAGCCAACCAGTAACCTAGACAGCCTAAACGAGGCTATTATCTTGCGCTCACTTGATAAAGAAACTGAGCGCAAATCCGTGGTTCTTGTCTCTCATAGGGCTTCTACCATGGGAATTGCAGATGTTGTTTACACCGTTGATGGGGGACGAGTGAGCTGATGACACCTGAAGAAATTGCGCAGAAACGTCAAAAAAGAAAAAGATCTTATCTCGTTAATGATTCGTTTTTATTGCGAGAAGTGCCATCGCACCAAAGCCCACGAACCTCTGTGTGACGAGTGTGCTGAGCTTGAGAAGTATGCGCATACGCGTGTGGACCGCTGTCCTCACATTGAGACAAAGACGTTTTGCTCAAAATGCCAATCGCATTGCTATAGCAAAGAGATGCGCGCTCGTGTCAAAGAAGTCATGAAATTCACAGGACCTCGGCTGCTCCTACACCATCCAATTCTTGTGATTAAGCACGCGCTTCAGTAACGCAGTCCTGGTTGATCTGGTACACCTTTGACATCTGCGATTTTCTCGCCATTTCACGGTCTTCTCGCCAAAAGTGAGAAGACCGCATTTTTTTGAATCTTTTTCATTTGAAACATAACTGTTAACTCTGAGAATTACGTATTTTTGTCGCGGCGCGCTAGGTTTACAGTGACCTCTCGCTTTACAGAAGGAGGCACTGCGTTGATTAAATCTAAGAAAGCGTCATTTATTTTTAAGCTATTTATTGCTGTGATTGGCACCTTTGTACTGTGTGATTCTGCGGGCGTCTTCCGAATGAACTTCCGCGTTTCTTTCTTGTATTACTTCACCAACATCTCTAACCTGCTGCTTGTTGCCTATTTCTGGGGCGCACTGTTCCAGGCTTACAAGCATCCCGAGACTGCTCAGAAGCCATGGATGCCAACGGTCAAACACACGCTTATGCTGGGCATTACCGTAACTGGACTGGTAGCTTACTTCCTACTTGATCACGGTGAGGTTTTTGTAAACGGCGTCTTTAAGTTCAACAATTTTATTCTGCATGATGTGATTCCTATCTGCGCCGTTTTGGACTGGCTGCTCTTTGACGAGAAGCCAACTATGGGCTTCAAAGAGCCTCTGATCTGGCCTTTGTATCCGCTCACGTATTTTGCGTACATTATTGTTTTGGTCCTGGGCTTTGGCGTGCAGATTAAAGAGAAGTCTCGCTGGCCTTATGGATTTATGGACTTTGATAAGCTAGGAGTCCCAACAGTTACTTTGACCATTGTGATTCTGATTGTTGTCTTTGTTGCCCTGGGCTACCTCTACGTCGTCATTGACAAAAAACTTGGCGAGAAGATCAAGAAGGCTGAGAACTAATCTTAGTAAGGTTAAAAGTTGGGATGACCGCAAGGTTAAACCTTACGTATTGAGGAGAAAAACCTCAATTGATTGCAAGGCGCCTGACATTCGTCGGGCGCTTTTTTATGCCGTTTACGGGAGTACATTTGGAACGCGGCGTGTGTACTGGTAAAATGTTAAAAAGTTGATGAAGGAGGTACTATGTCACTGTATCGTCATCTACGTTCTAGTTTGGGTTCAGCCCAAAAAATTGCGCTTGCTGCCAGCACTTTTATCATGACAATTGCGCTACCCGTTATCGCAAAAGCTGATGTTATTTCTACGCCAAGAATCGGTAGATCATCTAGCTTCTTAGCCATGGCTGCAGTTTCTACTCTTGTGGCAGTAATTGGCTTCATTATGATCATAAGGCGTCGCAGGTAAAACCTTGTCCACAACACAGCAGATTCTTCCCAAAAAAGAAGTCACTACCTTTGCGTATGCACTTTGTCACTTTGTAGTTGACTTTGCATGCGTATCTACCATGCTCTGTGCCGTAAGCCGAGTGTTGGGAGAGTCTGGCCAGGGTTCGATGGAAGTTGTTGCGCTAAGTATTTTACTGTATGACATAGTTGCCTTTACCCTGCAGCTCCCTATAGGCATTGCGCTGGATCAGCTGGATAAGAACTCCCATGCCGCCTTGCTTTCGTATGCTTTAGTGGGCGCTGGAGTTATTCTTTCGCTGGTCCCTATAGCCCTTCTTGAGTGGCCTGCGATTCTTTTGCTTGCGATTGGAAACGCGCTCTTCCATAGTGCAGGCGGACTGAGCGTCCTTAATATCTCGCAAAAACATGCAGGACCTTCGGGAATCTTTATTGCAACTGGTGCAATTGGAGTCTTTTTAGGCACACAAAGTGCTCAAATGGGAAGACTTCAGATTGCATTTTCCCTGCTTGTGCTGTTGTTCTTATGCGCGCTTATCACGCTTGTAGTACAAAAGGTTAACAAGAAGTACTGGAACGTGCATAACGTTTCGTTTGATATTTCGGAGCTTTCATTCAATACATTGCTTGCGATTGCACTGCTGAGCCTTGTGGTGGCGCTGAGAAGCTATGTCGGTATGGTTACGGCATTTCCTTGGAAGAGTGAGATGCTCTTACTGGTATTAAGTATCCTTGGCATATTTGCAGGTAAAGCGCTTGGTGGAGTGGTTGCTGATCGTATTGGCTTCAGGACTACAGCTATCTTTTCGCTCATTGTTGCAGCCACCTTGTTTGTGCCCTCATGGGAGATACCGGTCATGGGCCTTCTGGGTGTATTTTTCTTCAACTTTACTATGTCCATTACGTTGGCATCTCTGGCAAATATCTTGCCTAACGCAAAAGGCACCGCGTTTGGACTGGCTAGTTTCTCACTAGCTGTAGGTGCGTTGCCTGCGCTCGCAGGATTCCGTATTGAACATCCTGCGATGCTCTCTGGTATCAGTTTGGTCTCGGCACTTGCGTTGGGAGTAGGTCTTACGTTAGTCAAAGATTCCGTGGCTACGGGCCCATTTGGTCATGAGCGTATGTTCCAGGCAGCACAAGTTGTTGAGGCTGTAGAGGAAGATGTTCTAATCGCAGAGCTATCTGATCAGGTTGATGAGCTTGCGGTTGAAGATGAGTGTGCAGCTGAAGACTATCTTGTTGCTGAAGACAAACAAGCAGAAGGCTAATGGCATGGATGACCAAATATTTTTATTGCCGTATTTGATAACCATTATTCCGATATTCGCGTTTTGTCTGATTCTGACTATTACTGTCGAGCTTATTGTCGCAAAATCGCTGGGCGTTAAAGATAATCAAGCACTGTTGATTGTTGTTGCTGCTCAAGTGCTTACTAATCCAATTGCTGTTTTTAGCACAAGCGCTCTTATTGATGTGGTTGCTAACGACGTTCAGTACTGGGCGTGCGTCATAACTGTTGAGCTGGTTGTTATTGCTGTCGAAGGTCTCATTTACAAGGTAAAAAGAGTAAGCAACACCCCATGGACTCTTTCAATCTTGGCCAACCTTGCGTCAGTAACCGTAGGTATTCTCGTTCAAACACTTATATAAAAATTTGGCGAGAAACCCTTTGAATAGAAGGGGTTTCTCGCCAAATCTGGGTGATTTATGAGATGAAGCCTTAATGAACCATCGCAATAAGAAGAGCTCCGACCATAAGACCAATGGATGTTCTGAGAGCCGCTGAGGCTTGCCTGTGCAAGAGCTTTTGCGCGCGGGTTGCGTGCGTGAGCTGGGCTTCTGAAGTGTTGAGTGTATGCATTGGTCCTCCTTTCTTAGTTCTTGTCTAGTATATGTCAAAAAGTAAGCTTTGGTAAACTCTTTAGTATAAAAATGATACAAAAAACCACGCCGAGGGTGAGTCCAATCATTCCTCCAGAAGAGGCGTCTAAGTAATAACTGCCTGTTATTCCAATCAAAACGCTGACTGTGGCAATAAGTGGAGA
>JABZHU010000111.1:0-4303 GCA_015258705.1 Atopobium sp.
GTCTCTTGCTGAGGCCCTTAAGGGTAAGCAGGGTCGCTTCCGTCAGAACCTGCTGGGTAAGCGTGTTGACTACTCTGGCCGTTCCGTCATTGTTGTTGACCCACACCTGAAGCTGCACCAGTGCGGCCTTCCATCTGCTATGGCGCTTGAGCTCTTCAAGCCATTTGTCATGCGTCGTTTGGTTGAGCTCCGCAAGGTTGAAAACATTAAGGGCGCAAAGCGCGCTATTGACCGTGGTACTCCAGTTGTTTGGGACGTTCTGGATGAGGTCATTCAGGACCGCCTCGTTCTTCTCAACCGCGCACCTACCCTTCACCGTCTGTCTATCCAGGCATTTGAGCCAGTCCTTATCGAGGGTAAGGCAATCCACCTGCACCCACTGGTCTGCGCACCATTCAACGCAGACTTCGACGGCGACCAGATGTCTGTCCACGTGCCACTTTCTACTCAGGCACAGACAGAGGCTCGCATTCTGATGCTCTCCAGCAACAACCTCAGAAGCCCTGCTTCTGGTAAGGTTCTGACCGTTCCTTCTCAGGATATGGTCTTTGGTGTCTACTACCTCACTTCCGAGAAGACCGGTGAAGACGCTAAGACTCTTACCTTTGCAAGCTTTGAGGATGCTCTTCTGGCTATTGAGGCCAACCGTGACCTTGATCTTCAGGCAAAGGTTGTTGTCCGCGTAAGTTCCAAGGATGCAAACGTTGCTGATAGCGATCGTGCTATCTTCCGCGTCATGACTGGCCGCGGTCAGTATGAGGACCTGGACGTTACTGAGGGCACCAAGCGTTTTGAGACCACTGTTGGTCGCATTATTTTCAACCGTCAGTGCCTGCCAGAGGATTACCCATACATCAACTACAAGATGGTTAAGTCCGACATTGGTGTTCTGGTCAACGATTGCTGCGACCGTTACCCAATGGCTGATGTTGAGCCAATTCTGGATAACATCAAGAAGACTGGTTTCCACTACGCAACTCTTGCTGGTCTGACCGTTTCCGTTTGGGACGCTGTTATTCCTCCACACAAGCCACAGCTGCTTCAGGAGGCACAGGACCGCGTTGACCAGATCAACGAGTACTACGAGGACGGCTTCCTTTCCGAGCGAGAGCGTCACGTTGAGGTTGTTAACGCATGGACCGAGTGCACCGATCTTCTCGGATCTGAGATGCTTACAGGCTTTGCAGAGAACAACCCAATTTACATGATGGCTGACTCTGGAGCTCGTGGTTCTAAGACACAGCTTCGCCAGCTTGCTGGTATGCGAGGCCTGATGGCGGATATGTCCGGTGAAACCATCGACCTTCCAATTAAGGCAAACTTCCGCGAGGGTCTTGAGCCTCTCGAGTACTTCATTTCTACCTACGGTGCTCGTAAGGGTCTGGTAGATACCGCATCCCACACCTCCGACTCTGGTTACCTGACTCGTCGACTCGTCGACGTTGCACAGGACGTCATTGTCCGCGAGGAGGACTGCGGCACTGATGAGGCAGTTACCTATCCTCTGATTAAGCCTGGTCAGACTTCTGTTGATACTGACCTGATTGGTCGCTGTACCCTTGAGGATGTTTGCGATCCAAACACTGGCGAGGTTCTTATCCCTGCTGGTGGCTATGTTGAGTCCAAGCAGGATCTTGAGCGTCTTGTTGAGCATGGCCTTGCTAAGGTTCAGCTCCGCGCGCTTCTGACTTGCAAGTCTAAGTACGGCGTCTGCCAGAAGTGCTACGGCTGGGATCTTTCTACCCGTCGTCCTGTCAACATCGGTACTGCAGTTGGTATTATCGCAGCTCAGTCCATTGGTGAGCCTGGTACTCAGTTGACCATGCGTACCATTCACTCCGGTGGTGTTGCAGGCGCAGACGATATTACGCAGGGTCTTCCTACCGTTGCTCGTATGTTCGACGTCGTCGGCAACGTCAACGAGAAGATTCTTGG
Source organism: Atopobium sp. (assembly GCA_015258705.1). GTDB lineage: Bacteria > Actinomycetota > Coriobacteriia > Coriobacteriales > Atopobiaceae > Lancefieldella. The sequence goes on from JABZHU010000111.1 coordinate 1,936, forward strand.
CCGTGAGGCTGACCTGGCTCCTGTTTCTGGTGTTCTTCACATTACCCCAGAGACCACCGAGTACCTGCTGCGTATTGTTGATGCAGACGATGCTTCCCGTGTCATCGAGGAGTGGCGTGTACCTGCATCCGTCCGCTTCATGCCTGGCATTGAGGATGGCGTTGTTGTCCGTGCTGGTGACCAGATTACCCGCGGCTTCGTCAACTTCCGTATGCTCCGCCGACTCACTGACATTGAGTCCACTATGCACACCTTCGTTGAGTCCGTTAAGGACGTCTATACCTCCCAGGGTGTAGAACTCAACGATAAGCACATCGAGGTTATCGCACGTCAGATGCTTCGTCGTGTTCAGGTTACCAACCCAGGTGACTCTTCGTACCTGCTTGGTCAGTATGTGGACCGCTATGTCTTCGCAGAGACTGTCCAGAACATTGCCCTTGCTGGTGGTACTCCACCAGAGGCAGAGCCAGCAATCCTTGGTACTCTGAAGGTTGCAAGCTCTATCGATTCTTGGCTCTCCAGCGCATCGTTCATTCGTACTGCAGGCGTTCTTACCTCTGCAGCTATCGAGGGCGACGTTGACCACCTGCTTGACCTCAAGTCCAACGTTATTGTTGGTAAGCAGATTCCTGCAGGTACTGGCCTCTCCGCATACAACGATGTTGAGCTTACCTATCACGGCACCAAGATTGATGGCCCAACTTCTTCTCTTGCTAAGTCTCTTCCAGACTGGGCACCAGCAGAGCTTAAGGACATCGAGGAGCAGCTTCCTAAGCAGCTTGACTGGGTCAACGAGGATTACAACGGTGGCGTTTACTCCAAGAATGGCCGCACGCTTTCAAGCGAGGACGCAAAGCTGTACCTCTTCGACGATCTTGGTGTGTCACAGCGTTGGACCAACAAGTTCAGCGAGGTTGGCATTGAGACCGTAGGCGATCTTATCGGTAAGACCGAGGAAGACCTGCTTCGCATCGATGGTATTGGTGCAAAGGCAATCGAGGAGCTCCGCGATGGCCTTGAGGCTCGTAACCTCCTCTACATCCTTGAGCCAGAAGAGGATGAGGCAGATTCTGAGGATCTTTCTCAGCTGCTCAACATGGTCTTCTCGCCAGAAGGCGATGGCGGCTTGATGCTGGGCTCTGCAGCTCCATCCACGCACTCTGATTACACCGAGACACTCATCGGTTCTTCTTCCGACGAGGTTAGCCCTGATGTAATTAACGAGGACCTTGGTTCTCTGGATGACCTTCTCAATCAGGTTGTCCGCATGGATGCTGAGGCAGACGGTGAAGACGAGTAAGTAATCTCGCCTGATACATCAAACTTTTTCGGAGATTGACTCCGATACAGAAGAGGACTTCAGCCGTTAGCTGGAGTCCTCTTTTAGTTACGCTTACAGAAGCGAGTATCGGTATATACTAATCTTTTATGAATTACGTTTGGTAAGTCATCTACTTTGCGGCTCTTAAAGGATAGGAATAGCAAATGGATAGTCACTCCCACGATTCTGAACAGTGCGAGCACACTCACTCTACGTGCGATTATGTTTCTGATCAGAAGCTGAATGAATACCTGGTAAACGATGACATCATCTACGATGCAACCCAGATTTTTGATGCACTGTCTGATTTCACTCGATTCCAGATTTTGGGTGCTTTAGTAAATGGCGAGAAAAGCGTAACAGAGCTGCAAGAAATGCTTTCGGTATCTCAGTCAGCAACCTCTCACCAGTTGCGTCTTTTGCGCGACCGCGGTCTTGTCAATGCAAAAAGAGACGGCAGAAAAGTTATCTACTCACTTGCAGATGAGCACGTCACAACGCTGATCCGCGTTGGCCTTGCACACGCCGCACACCTTTTAGGTCATTAACATACGTATCGGAACTGTGGAGAGAACTTATGGGTGAGTATCGCATCATTGAAGTTAAGCAGAGTGTTTTTGCCGCTAACGAGAAAAGCGCCGATCAACTAAGAGAAGAAATGAAGAAAAAGGGAACTCTGCTGGTAAACCTTATGTCTTCTCCAGGCTCTGGCAAAACTACCACCCTTAAAAAGACCATTGCTGCCCTGAAAGATAAGGTTTCCATTGCTGTTATGGAAGCTGATATTGATTCAGATGTTGATGCTGCTGCTATTTCAGAAACGGGCGTGAAAGCCATTCAGCTGCATACTGGCGGCATGTGTCACCTCGATGCGCATATGTGCGCTCAGGGTCTTGAAGGTCTCAATGCAGGTGATGTGGACCTTATCTTTTTAGAGAACGTTGGGAACTTGGTATGTCCGGCAGAGTTTGACACCGGTGCTGGCGTAAACGTCACTATTCTTTCTGTTCCCGAAGGCGACGATAAGCCGTTGAAATACCCTTTGAT
>JABZHU010000007.1:0-18510 GCA_015258705.1 Atopobium sp.
TAGTGATAGTAGAGAATCCGCCTCGAACCATCTCGAACGGTCCTGCTGTACCCATACGAGCACTTACCGTCAATAAAACAATTGAAAGCAGCGAAAGAATAATAAAACTACGGCCGCCCGTATGCTTATTATTGTTAGATCCAAGGCCTGATGAAGCACCCTGGATCTGATGAGACAATGGCATATTTATTGGCCTGCACTCTGAACAAATCCACCGGACAATGCGTTAGCCTCAAGAACCTTTGCACAACCGGTAACAACATTTTCTAGAGCGGTTGGGCTTACGTTAACAGGCACGCCAGTCTCTTCACGAAGTCTCTGGTCAAGACCGCGAAGCATTCCGCCGCCACCAGTGAGCAAAATACCGTAGTACATAAGGTCAGAAGCAAGATCTGGTGGAGTTACATCAAGAGCATCCTTGACGGCCTTAGTGACCTCGTCAAGAGGACGATCAAGTGCGCGACGAATTTCTTCTGATTCAATACGAACTGTCTTTGGCAGACCGCTCATGACGTCACGACCGTTGACCTCAACGTCAAGCTCTTCTGCAAGAGGAGCTGCAGAGCCAACTTTAATCTTGATATCTTCTGCGGTGCGCTCACCAATAGAGAGGTTATACGCATCACGAACATGCTCAAGAATAGTCTGGTCAAACTCGTCGCCTGCAGTTCTGATGGACTGCGAAACAACAATACCGCCCATGGAAATAACGGCGACCTCAGTAGTACCGCCACCGATGTCTACAACCATGGAACCCGTAGGATCCTCAATTGGCAGGTCTGCACCAATAGCTGCAGCCATAGGCTCTTCAATCAAGAATGCCTGACGTGCACCTGCCTGAATAGTTGCCTCAAAAACAGCGCGTTTCTCGACAGATGTAACGCCAGAAGGAACGCAAACAACTACGCGTGGACGTGGTGACCAAGGATATTTACGCTCACGCGCCTTCTCGATGAAGTAACGAAGCATAACCTCGGTAACATCAAAGTCTGCAATGACGCCGTCTTTAAGAGGGCGCTCTGCAATGATGGAGCCAGGAGTACGGCCAATCATGCGCTTTGCGTCAGCGCCAACGGCCAAAACGCGGCTCTCGCTTTTATCGATTGCAACAACCGATGGCTCATTGATGACAATACCCTGACCACGAACTGCAACAAGGGTGTTTGCAGTTCCCAGATCGATGGCTAGGTCTCCGCCATATTCTCCGAAGAGCGAATCGAAGATAGACATGATATCCAATCAAACGTGCTACGCGTGTGCGTAATAATCCTGCAGAAAGAACGGTTAAAACAGTTTAGTACTAGTTACCAGACTTTGAAGCGCTGGAGGAACTATTAGAGGAATTTGAGGAGTTAGATCCATTAGTTCCAGAGGTAGTTCCCGAGTTAGAACCGTTGGTACCAGAAGTTGAACCGGAGTTCTGGTTATTCTGGCTGACATACGAAGTGGTAACGCTTGCCACCTTCCAGCCAATACCATCACGAACAAGCTCAATGGTGTAATCAACGTTTCCGCCATTAGAAAGGCTGACAGAAGCGTTTACTGTTGAGTGAGTCATGCTCTGGTCAACACCGTTAATGGTGACAGCAGAGCTTGATGGCAGGCTGTTAGAAATCTGCTGGAGCGTGGTGCTAGAAACAGAGCTAGAGACATAGCGACCAATATCGGTGCCCTGTGCCTTAGCGTTGAAAATGTCCTGAACAACAGACTGCTGGGTTGGCCATCCATAGCCACGGTAATAAGCATAACCAGCGCCACCAACAGCCAAGATAAGCAAGATAAGAATGGTAATGAATACCTTAAGACCGGTGTGGCGATGCTTACGCCTAATCTTCTTGTCCTTCTTGTCCTGCTCAATAATCTCCTGCTCAGTAATCTGGAAGAAACCAGTATCTTCTGCAGAAGGAATGAGCTCGCCAGACATACCTGTAGGATCAAGTGGATCGTAGGCACCATAACCAGCTGCCTGAAGGAAGGCATCGGTCTCAGATGGCTTACCAGAAGTCATTGCAGTAATTGCCTTACGAGCAGCATCAAAAGCAGACTGCTGCTGATTAGACAGGACAAAGCTGCCGTCTGCAGTTGCATGAGTAAAGGCGTCAACTGCCTCAGACATGCGATTAGCTGCAACATACGCAAGACCAAGATCTGCATAAATCTTATTGGAGTTCTCCAAAGGATTAGCAAAATCAAGAGCAGTGCGATATGCCTCAACTGCATCAACAGGTCTGTTCAGACCCATAAAGCATGCACCAAGGCTGCAAAGTGCAGATGAAGGATTAGGGTTCTTCTCGTCTACTGCAGCGTTTCTGTAAGCAATACCAGCGTTGCGAATATCGCCGATTTTCTCGTAAGCAGAACCAAGAGCAAGCTGTGCCTTATAAGGAGTTGCGTAAGAGACGTCCTGGACAGCGTTAGTAAGGGCGGCAATTGCCTCCTGTACCCTACCAGCAGCCAGAAGAGCGCGACCCTGGTTTGTGGAGAGTGCGCCGACCTTGCCATATGACGTATCGGCAAGTGCTGACTTATAAGCAGAAGCGGCAGAATCAAACTGGCCAAGCTTCATATATGCGTTACCAAGCAGGTGGTCAATCTGACCGTTTACCTCGCCTGGCTCTTTAGCTACATCAAACTGACTGATAGCTACAAACCAGTCGCCCTGATCATATGCAGATTTACCTAACTCAAATGCCTGTTGATTCACAATATCCTCCAAGAGTTTGTGCGACTTGGCTTTAAGCGTTTTCAATTCTAATGGAATTGACGATATCGCCAACCTTTAACTGGGAAATGACGTCCATTCCCTCGATAGTTGTACCAAATACGGTGTAACCGGAATCCAAGCCATGCTGTGGACCAAGACAGAAATAGAACTGCGAACCCGCAGAATTTGGATCTTGAGAACGAGCCATAGCAAGTGCACCATCAACGTGGGAGTTATTTGGATTGGTGGTGAACTCCTCTTTGATGCGATAACCAGGACCACCGGTACCAGGGATTCCATCAGGACCAGGATTGCCAAAAATGACATCCTCAACACTCATCTCACGAGTATTAGGATCTCCGCCCTGAAGAACAAAACCAGGAACAAGACGGTGGAACTTGGTATCGTCATAGAAGCCAGACTCTGCAAGCTCGCAGAAGTTTGCTACATGAATAGGTGCGCCCTTACCGTCAAGCTGAACCTTAATGATTCCCTTGTTGGTATCAAAGACAGCTACCTCAGTACCAGTGACCTGGCGCTCTGGTGTATACAATGGATCAAGTCCAAACATAATTCCTCCAAGCTTCTTTACATCTAAGAGAAGAAGAAAACGCGAGAAACCCTTAGTAATAAAGAACTTCTTTTCTAACCTAATTATTTTACCAGTATGATGAGATTTTTGAAATTAAAGCAGCTGAACGGTAGATTTTTACTGCTTTTGTGGCTTCCAATTCACGTAATTTTCATCAAAAAGTTTCTTGTATGAGCTAGAACCACTTGAGTCTCTGATGTTATCGACTGGCGCCAAGATGTGCTCTTTGTCCTGAGAAGGATTAGAAGAAGCCACAGAGCGCTTCCATCCCTCACTCAAAGCATCAGAGCGATTACGAAGCCAGTTGCCAAGCTTAGTAAGATTTTCAATGGTCTGACGATAGTTTCCATTGGAGTCATCAAGGCTTGAAAGGTCAGAGATAACATTACTGATATCCAGCGATATCTGCTCTGCTTCCTGCTGAGCATCAGCACGCTCTTGATCAGAGCCGGTAATGGCAAGCTGATCAAAGGTCTTCTCGTTATCATCAAGGCGCTTTGAGAGATCTCCCAGCTTCTGATAATCGCTATCAAGTGCATCAAAAACAGCATCTGAACTTGTGTTTTGCTGAGTTGCACTGGTATCTTGTCCCGTGAGATGCGTAACAGGAGTGGTAGTAGGAGTAGATGAGACTGGAGCCTCAACCTTTGCACGATTATCGGTTGCCTGTGGGTCCCACGGGTGCGTAATGATAAAGATTGCAGCTACTACCAGCGTTGTGACAAGAAGTGCTGAGAGCAGAATAACGCGTGTGCGAGGGATTCCTTCTGCCTCAGGAAGGTTCTCTTTTGAAGGCTCGGAAGGAATTGCAGACTCAAAGCGAGGAGCTGGTCTGCGACTTACCGAGGCAAACGCGCTGGTGGCGTCTGGGTCAGCGTTGTCGGCTGGCATTTGCTGCAAAACAGTGGGATCTGCTGCAGCAGAAGACGCTGCATGAGGGTCTGCATCTGCGAGTGGATCGTGTTTCTCGCCAGGTGCTGGAGTAGCGTCAATCTCTGGGAGCGAGATGTTGCGCGTGGGTCTGATGGCTCGAGCGGGACGAGCAGCGGGTACCGCCTGTGGCAGAGGGAGGCCGCACTTTGGGCAGCTTTCTGCAGCAGCAGGCACCAAGGCGCCGCAATGAGGGCACCAGTGAGCTTGAGTAACAGGAATCCTTTGGGTCAAACTTAGATCAATCTGACAATGAGGGCAGGTTAAAGCCCCCTCATCGACCTCAGATCCACAGTTTGGACAACGCATACACCCTCCACAACTCTTTGCTTGTGCTTCAGTTTAATCGTTTATATCAGCAGAAGAGCTATAAGTTGACTTTCCTCCCATTAATCTCACAACCAGGTCAAAGAATCGATCCTTTGTATAGTTGTGAGTGTAACGCTCGGAAATTCTGTTGAAGATAATAACGGAAATCACTAGACAAATTGCCAAGTACGGCAAGATGCGTGGGGTGAGAGGTGCAATACGGAAGAAGTCCTGTGCCACCGTGCATCCGCCAACAACAATGGCAATGCATACAACAAGGAGTGCAACGCGGAGCTTGGTGAGCGGCAAAGAAATCCTTCTAAGCAGCGCAAAACCAACTGTTGCGGTGGTGATAAGCGCCATCGTAGACACCTGAGACAGGTTCAACATAAACAGATGACCTGCAGTCATAAGAAGCGCAAGCGTGATAGTTACCGCAATAGAAGCAGGTAGTGACTTACGCAAAATGTTGACCAGGAAGTTGCCCTTTACGCGATCGTGATTTGGCTCAAGCGCCAACACAAACGATGGCAGGCCAACGGTTGCAAATGAAAGCAGCGACATCTGAACAGGAATAAAGGGGTATGGTGGCGCAATAATGCAATAGAGCGCTAAAGCCGCGGTATAAACCGTCTTTACAAGAATCAGTGCAGCAGATCGCTGGAGGTTGTTAATAGAGCGCCTTCCCTCGGCAACAACTTCTGGCATATGGGCAAAATCGTTGTCTGCCAGAACAATCTCTGCAACGTTTCTAGCTGCAGCAGAACCAGAAGCAACAGAGATAGAGCAGTCCGACTGCCTCAGAGCCAGGATATCGTTAACGCCGTCGCCGGTCATGGCAACGGTGTGGCCAAGATTCTGGAGCGCAATAACAAGCTCGCGCTTCTGCTCTGGCGTAACGCGACCAAATACGTGGTACTTCTCGACAGCCGCAGCAATATCTGCCTCTGTGTGTAGTGTAGTTGCGTCTACCCAACCGTCGGCATGAGGGACACCCGCTCGCTCAGCAATAGCGGAGACAGTACGAGGGTCATCGCCCGAAATAACACGCAGTTCAACGCCTTGCTCAAGGAAGTATGCAATGGTTTGTGGAGCGGTCTCTCTAATCTGGTCCCTGAGCACCACATAACCCAGGAGCTGAGGCGTTCCCTGCAAAGTGTCGTTTTGGTCAAAGCCGTCAACGCGGCAGGCAACCAGCACGCGTTCAATGGATGCAAACGCATCGGAGCCTGCAATTACGTCTGCCGCCTCAGGACCAAGCACAAACTGAGCTGCACCGATAACAAAGGCCTCTCCGTCCTCAGTCACACAGCCAGAGTACTTTCGCTTGGAAGAAAACGCCACAACGCGAGAAGGACGTTCACTTTGAATCCCCTGCTTGGATGCATACGCAAGAATTGCTGTAGCCGTGTCGTTGGCATCATCTTTATTTGCGCCGACAACATTTACAGCCGCCTGCAGAGCACCCGCAGCCTCAGTAATTGGCGTAAACGAAGCATCCAAAACACGAGCAACTTCCATATTTCCCGTGGTGATAGTGCCCGTCTTGTCCAAACAAAGGGTATCTACGCGTGCCAGCGTTTCGATGCAGTATTGCTGCTGAACCAAAACATTCTTCTGGCCAAGCCTAATGGTTGCAATAGCAAGAACCGAGCTGGTGAGAAGAACGAGTCCTTGAGGAATCATGCCAATAACGGCAGCAATCATCGAAAGAAGCGCTTCATTTAAATCGGCGTTACCAATGAAATAGGTACGAACAAAAAGACCAATACCCAGCGGAATCAATGCAATGGAACCTGCGCGAATAATCGACTTAATGGTGGTAAGAATCTCTGAATTGATTTCTTTTACAAACTTAGCTTCTGCGTTAATACGCGCAGCATAGCCTTCCTGACCTATACGGCATACCCTACCAACAAGACTGCCCCTCTCGACAAAACTACCAGAGAGAAGCTCATCTCCCGTGGTCTTTTGCACGGGCTCTGCCTCACCAGTTAGAAGGCTTTCATCAACGCTTACGTGCTCTGACACAAGAATACTGTCAGCAGGAATTTGATCGCCCGTCTTCAAGCGCACAAAATCGTCAATGACAAGCTCGTCTGGTTTGATAAAGGTATCTTTTCCGTCTCGAATTACACAAACACTCTGAGCCGTCATAAGAGACAGTCGGTCAATCATGCGTTTTGCACGAATCTCTTGCACAATACCAATGACCAGGTTTGCAAGAACCACGCTCATGAAGAGCGCGTTTCTATACTGTCCCGTTACAACAACAAGGAGCGCCATCAAAACATTAACTATGTTAAAGAGCGTAAGACTGTGCTCTGCAATAATCTGAGCAATAGATTTAGTTTTGACATCGGTATTAGTGTTAACTTTACCTGCAGAAACTCTTTCTGCAACTTCTTTTGATGTCAGACCTTCATACGTTTCTTCTAAACGTACACTTTTCTTACCTTCAGTACCTTGCAATGACATATAAACAATCTCCAGTCAGTGACGGCCGGTTTTTTGCATGTGGTGACCCCGGTGGGTTTCGAACCCACGACCTTTTGCTCCGGAGGCAAACGCTCTAATCCACTGAGCTACGGAGTCATGGTGCATAAGTATACCCCAGCCTACTTACTGCCTTTTGTAACGGTTTGCGTAATTTTCTTCTGGTATTTTCCCATGCTAAAATGAAGCTAACCAGCAATTGAGGAGCTCATGAATACTATTTCTGTTGACCTTACGTCCGACTCATATCAAATCTATGTAGGACATCACTTGCTTGCACAAGCCGGCAACCTTATTCGTTCCTGCACCTCAGGGTCAAAGATTCTTGTAGTCACTCATCCAGATTTGAACAAGCTCTACGGCTCTGAGCTTCTTACCTCGTTGGAGTCAGCTAGCTACTCCATTACAACCGCCACAATACCCACAGGTGAGCATGCAAAATCATTTGAGTCTTATCAAAAGCTGGTAAGCGTCCTTGCAGAAAACCGTTTTACGCGAGAAGACATTATTGTGGCTTTTGGCGGAGGCGTCATTGGCGATCTTGCAGGATTTGTTGCGGCTACCTACATGCGAGGTTGTGCGCTTGTACACATCCCCACCTCGCTTTTGGCCATGATTGACTCTTCAATTGGTGGAAAGACCGCCATTGACCTGCCTTTTGGAAAAAATCTTGTTGGAGCCTTCTATAACCCTAGGGCAGTTATTGTTGATATTAAGCTGCTGAATTCTATTCCGACTCCCCTCTTGCAAGATAGCTGCGGAGAGCTTATTAAATACGGCGTTCTTTCTGGACATGAGCTCTTCAATAAAATCTCTCTAGCGAGAAACCCTGTGCAGGTCATCGACGTGACGCATAGGCAAGAGCTCATTCAAGCATGTATCGAAATAAAGAAGTCAATCGTTGAAGCAGACTTCAAAGAAGCAGGGTCTAGAAAATTGCTCAATCTGGGCCATACCCTTGGCCATGCTATTGAGACGCTCGGCAACTTTGAACTTGGACACGGTTCCTGTGTTGCTACTGGAACGGCCATGATGGCAAAAGCCTGCTTCAAACTTGGTCTTTGTTCTTATGAAGACGCAAAGAGCATCGCTGAGCTTACGCAGTCTTATGAGCTTTCTACCAGCACCTCATTTACTGTGGAAGAGCTTTATTCTGCAGCACTTCATGACAAGAAAAGCCACGCAGATTCAATTGATATGGCGCTTATCTATGGCATTGGTGATGTACGCATTGAGCGCAAGTCATTTGCAGAACTTAAACAGCTGATTGAGCTAGCAAAAGAAGACTAACGTCCAAGACGCTCTAACTCTTCCGCAAGCTTACGTACTGACTGTTTTAGAGCGGTTTTATCTTCAGCTAGGATATCGTTTTTGTTGAAGATGCCGTTAGCAGTTCCTACATAAGCATATCCACCTGCAAATACGTCAGCAATATTGTCTGTTGTAACGCCACCAACTGCCATAAGAGGCAAGTTTCCTAAAGGCTCACATACCTTTTTGGCGTACCCATAGCTAACCTCATTTGCGGGGAATACTTTGACAATATCTGCACCAAGAGCAAACGCATGAGCAATCTCTGTTGGCGTAAACGCTCCCGGAACACTCAAAATCTCATGCTCTTTACAGTAGTCAAACATCTCTTTAGAGAGCAGCGTTGGTGCTAAAACAAACGTTGCGCCAGCTTTATGAGCCGTCTGAAGATCTTCAAGAGTAAGTACGGTACCAGCACCAATGTTGATATGAGAGCTATATTCACTGGACAGCTTCTGAATTAACGAGGCAGCTTCTGGAGTGTTCATGGTTACTTCAACGTTATGTACAGGAGAATCAACAAGAACCTCAACGACAGCTTTAACCTGATTGTACGTATAGCCACGTAAAACCTGAGTTACGGCGCTAAAAGGCTTATTCACTTGCTTCCTCCTTTAATCTTCAAACAATTTTAACCATATCCTTCTCCGACACTCAACTGCGGTATTCTTACATCAAGCAATTAGTTACGGAGCGTGTGAAAAATGGATGTTTCAATAACTCCTCATGATTTGTTTGGAACGGTAGAAGCCATCCCGTCAAAATCATGCGCTCATCGCGCGCTCATCTGCGCTTCATTTGCAAACGGCACTACCAACATTACCTGTCCTTACATCTCAGAGGACATTCAAGTAACTGTTGATTGTCTTAAAGCTTTAGGCACCACTATCGCTAGAACTAAACAGGGATTTAGAGTTGTCCCTGCAAAAGAGCAAAATCGCCCTCAAAACGTGCAAATTAACTGCAAAGAATCTGGCACCACGCTCAGGTTTTTACTCCCTCTTCTGGGCGCGCTAAACGTAAACGCCACAATTTCTGCAGAAGGAAGGCTCTTCTCACGACCTCTTGATCCGCTTATTTCAGAACTTTCTGCTCATGGTATGTCTTTTAGCTGGCAAGACGAGAAGACCCTTGAGGTTTCGGGCAAACTTATTGGCGGTTCATTTGAGCTGCCAGGAGATATTTCTTCTCAATTTATATCTGGGCTTTTGCTGTCTTTACCTTTGTTGAGCAACTCTTCAACTATTCAGATTACAGGGCCCATCCAGTCAAAAGACTATCTGGCTATCACAGAGCACGTATTGAAAGACTTTGGCGTTACTACTGTATTTGATGCAAAGAATGCCACCTATACCATTGAACCTCAACACTACGTTTGTCCAGGCGTTTATTCAATCGAAGGAGATTGGTCAAACGCTGCGCCATGGCTTGCCGCAGGTGCAATTGGGCAAGGCGTAGAGGTCACAGGACTCTTCATGCAAAGTGTCCAGGGAGACAGAGCTATCTTAGCCGCGTTATCTCTTGTGGGCGCACGTGTTTCTCGCCAGCAAAAAGGTGCAGCTTGTATGATGGATCACCTGCGGCCGTTTACCATTTCTGTCTCCGAGGTGTGCGATCTTGCTCCGGTACTTGCTGCATTAGCTGCGTTTATCCCTGGAACAAGTAGGCTTACCAATATTCAGCGCCTTCATCTTAAAGAGTCCGACCGTGTTCAAAGTATTTGCAGCGTACTTAGGGCATTTGGTGTGACCGTTGAGCTCTCTGACGATCAAACGGAGCTTATTATCACGGGAGGAAAACAGCCCGCCAGCTGCATTGTGGACTCGTGCAATGATCATCGCATGGTGATGATGGCAACTATTTTGGCTTCGTATGCAACGGGTCCTGTCATAATCATCCATGCCGAGGCAATCAATAAGTCGTATCCTCTCTTCTTTGAGCACTTTAAGCAGCTCGGTGGCATCTGCCACAGTATGGAGTCATAAATGATGACCTCAACTTTTGGGACAACAGTAAAAGTATCTATTTTTGGCGAGTCTCATTCTCCAAAAATCGGCTGCACCATTGAAGGTTTACCCGCTGGTTTTACCGTTGATTTAGCAGCTCTCAAGACATTCCTTCAAAGAAGATCTCCATCGCATCCATGGGATACCCCGCGTAAAGAGACTGATGATCCAGAGTTTATCTCTGGAATTTCAGCGGAGGGCATTCTAGATGACTCCCCGCTCACGGCGGAGCTACCTAACACAAACGTTCGTCCACAAGATTACGCAGCTACAAAGCTTGTCCCACGACCAGGACATGCCGATTTTGCTGCCTGGGCAAAATGGGGAGACTCGTACAAGCAAACGGGTGGAGGACATTTTTCCGCTCGACTAACCGCTCCTCTGTGCATTGCAGGAGGCATAGCGCTCCAGATTTTGCAAGCTCAAGGCATTGCTATTGCAGCTCACGTTCTCAAAATAAAGGACGTCAGCGATACTCCCCTTGAGCTCGTAGACAACTCACTTGAGGCCAATAAGCTGCTTGCGCAGCAAATGACTCATTTGCGACAGACTGCTCCTCAAGAGCTTCCCTTTCTTGACGTTCAGGCTGGCGAGAAAACCCGCGCACTCCTTACACAGCTGCGCTCTGAGAAAAATACCGTTGGCGGCATCATAGAATGTGCGGCAACGGGTGTTCCTGCAGGTATTGGGTGCCCTCATTTCCATGGACTTGAAAATACCATCTCTGCTGCAGTCTTTGGAGTTCCTGCTGTTAAAGCCATAGAATTTGGCAGCGGTATGGAAGTTGCTAATCTCCTTGGCTCTGAGAATAACGATGCATACGAAGTGCGTAACGGCTCCGTTGTGCCAACCACCAATCATGCTGGAGGTATTCTGGGCGGCATTTCAACAGGCGCTCCCATCTGGTTTAGATGTGCGTTAAAACCTATCTCGAGCATTGGTCTACCACAGAACTCGGTAAACCTTCAAACTATGGAACCAGAGCAGCTTATTGTTCACGGCAGGCATGATGTAACTGCAGTTTTGCGCGCTGTTCCCTGTGTTGAAAGCGCATTTGCACTAGCTCTTCTCAACACCTTATATTCCTGGCCCTCTGAGCAGAACGGATATAACAATGACTAATCAATTAGAGACGCTTCGCCAGGAAATCGATTCAATTGACGTGCAAATCTTTGACCTCTTTGAGCAGAGGATTGCGGTTGCCAAAAAAATTGGCGCTTACAAAAAAGAGAATGAGCTCGCCGTCCTTGATTTCTCAAGAGAAGATGCCAAAAGAGAACAGGTTAAAGCCACTATTTCATCCAACCTTGAACCGTATGCTTTAGAGTTACTTGAGGTTTTGATGAAAGCTGCAAAAGCAGTTCAGGAGACAGACCATGAGCTCTAATTCTGAGCAGCAAGCCTCAAGTAACCCTACAGCCCCTCTTGCTCCTTACGGCCTTATAGGCGAGAAACTCTCTCATAGTTGGTCGGCAGAAATTCATGAAAAGTTGGGGTCATTTCCCTACCAGCTTCATGAGCTTTCTGCTTCTGAGCTAAAGGGTTTTCTCAAAGACCAACCTTGGCAGGGCTTGAACGTTACTATCCCTTACAAAAAGGATGCCTGCGCTCTTGCGGACTCAGCTTCTGAGGATGCACAAGCTATAGGAGCAGCTAATACCCTGGTAAAAGATGCCAATGGTTTTATAGCAGCAGACAACACCGATGTATATGGCTTTGAGTATCTGATAAAAAGCCTCAAGGTCAACTTGAGCCAAAAGAAAGTGATTGTCTTTGGGGCCTTTGGTGGTGCTGGTCAGGCAATTTGCTATGCGCTCAAAAAAGGCGGTGCATATGTTGTGGGAGTCTCCAGGAATCCTCACGAAAGTTCTTCATATGTAGACTGCGCAATTACGTATGACCAGCTTAAACTCCACTATGACGCTGATCTTCTTGTCAATGCAACGCCAGTAGGAATGTTCCCACATGCTGGTGTTTCTCCTCTTTCAAAAGAGGAACTTTCTGCTTTTACTTCCCTCCAATGCGTGATTGATCTTATCTATAATCCGCTGCGCTCTCAGCTTCTTTTAGATGCAGAAAGTCTTGGAATACTCAATGCAAATGGTTTAAAAATGCTGGTGGCTCAAGCAGCTAGAGCAAGCTCGCTCTTTTTGAGACAAGATGTATCAGGCTCTCAGATAGAAAACATCTCGCGTGAGCTCCATGCTTCAAAAGAAAACATCGTGCTTATTGGTATGCCGGGAGTTGGAAAAACCTCTACGGGAGAAGCTCTAGCAAAACTCCTGAATCGTCCCTGGATAGATACTGATTTTCTCATCAAGCAGAAAGCTCACTGCGAAGCGGCAGCCTACCTACAAACACATGGTGAAGCAGCATTTAGGCGTCTAGAACATGAGGTAATTCAAGAGATTTCCAGTATGAGTGGTGCGGTGATTTCTTGTGGAGGTGGCATAGTTGTTACACCTTCAAACTACCAGCTTCTCCGTCAAAATGGAAAGCTTGTCTATCTAACTCGCCCTCTTGAAGAATTGGCTCTTGCAGGAAGACCACTCTCACAAAGTGTTGGCATACAAGAACTTGCTGCAGAGCGACTACCGCTCTACGAAGCATGGGCTGACGTAACCTTTTCTTGTCTCGGTAGTCCAGACGCAGATGCCAAGGGTCTTCTCGACACGCTTTAAGCATAACAGTAAGCGTTCGCAGTTATTTTTTAACCGTTCACCGGATGGTTTGCAGATTTTGAATTTTGGCACGTTAAAGCCCCTATACTTATGTCCCGTAGGTGTGTATTCATAAGACTACAAGGATGCTAGACCAAGTCAAACGGTTAAGTGTTTGATATGTGGTCATACTTGGGGAGATATCCAATGGACAGCAATGCTATTGCTCACGAGATCCTAAATGCAATAGGCGGCTCAAAAAACTTAACTCATAACGAAGTATGCATGACGCGACTTCGCCTTTCCATCAATGATATGACGCTTATAGACCATGAACAGCTGGCCACTGCCACTGGTGTTCTTGGTATTGTAGGAAAAGGCGCCAACGGACTTGAGGTAGTCTTTGGTCCCAATCTTGTGCGTCAAGTAAATGATGCCCTTAATCACATTTTGGGTGAGCCTGAAAAGACTTTTTGTTCGTTAGATGAGAAGCGAGCAGATCTTCCCACTCAGCACAACGAAGAGGTGGATGAGCTTATCTCTTTGCTTACTCAAAAAAATACCCTTGATCAAGACGAAGAAGACTTTGACAGCCTTGCCTCTGACTTAGACGCAGAAGACTTTGAAGACAACTATGAGGATGACCTCGACGCTCCTCGCCTACTCATAATCAACGGTCCAAACATCAACATGCTGGGCATTCGTGAGCCAGAGATTTATGGAAAAGCTGACTACAGAACCCTTATAGAGACTTGTAAGGAAGAAGCCCTCTCTCAAGGTTTCTCTGATTGTGTGTGTTATCAATCAAACCATGAGGGTGATCTAGTTGATGCAATCCAGGACGCGCTGGGCAGCTATGACGGTATTATCATCAATCCTGCCGCCTATACGCACACCTCAGTTGCCTTGCTCGACGCGGCGCTAGCGGTGCAAATTCCCATGATTGAGGTACATCTTACTGACATCTCTACCAGAGAAGACTTTAGGCACATTTCTTATATAAAAGACGCATGCTTTGCTACAGTTGCTGGTAAAGGAATTGACAGCTACAGAGAAGCAATCCAACTGATGGCGGCTCATCTCAAAGATGAAGCATAACCAGTTGCTTATAACCGTTTGGCGAGAAACACAAACCTGCTGTAATGCTAAATTGCAGCAGGTTTTTTATGCACACGTAAGTACCTCTGACTCGGTTATCACCACATCTACAGCAATATCAAATGCTGTATGAGGAAGCATTGTCCGACTCAAATTTTGCTGGTAAGCAAGACAAATTTTCTTACCAGGGTACGTAGACAAGAACCGGTCATAAAAACCAGCACCATAACCCAAGCGATACCCCTTTGTATCAATAAGAAGCGCTGGAACAATGCAAATCGAATTGTTCTTCTGGTCCTCAGTTAAAGCAGGCAGCTCTTTTGCTGGTTCTAACAAGTTAAATGGTGCCGCTACCAGCTGTTCCAATGAAGCGATGGCAACAAACTCTAAACAATGTCCAGGTAGACAACGAGGTACCGCTACCGTTTTCCCATCGCGTAGAGCGCACTCAATAAACATCCTGGTAGAAACTTCAGATGAAACAGAAACATACGTTAAAACAGTAGTTGCTTCTGCATATTCAGAGGTTGCAAGAAGTTTCTGAGTAATACGATCATCAAGCACGGACCTCTCTTGCTCAGAAAGAGCTTCTCTTGATGCTAGACGTTCTTCTCGCAAACGTTGTTTTTCTAAAGCCGCAGTATCCATAAAGCCTCCCCTCTAACTAAGAATAACAACATTTTTGTGGACATTTGGAGAAGAAACAGACACCTGTCGCAATAAATGTGACTAATTCTCAACAATTTCTATATAGCTTTCTTTTTAGCAAATTCCTGACCTGCGGAAATGTAAACCATTTCTAACTTCTCAAAATATTGCGTAATTGTCACTTGTCTAGCACTACATATTGAGTGAAGATAGAGGTCACAACTAATATTTGACGTTATTTGTCCAAAGACATACCTGCTGTCAAAATTAGTCTCAAGATTGCTATTTGTAAACTGCTGAGCGGCCATGCTCCACTCAACACGCTCAGCATGAACGCGGACATATACATTGTCCGTGTAAAAAGGAGTATGTTATGCAGGAAACACCAGCACAGGAGGCTTGGGACGGCTTTGTCGGTGGCAACTGGCAAAGTGCTGTTGATGTCCGAGACTTCATTCAGAAGAATTACACCCCTTATGACGGTGATGATTCCTTCCTCGCTGGTCCAACTGAGGCTACTACAAAGCTTTGGGCGGATGTTATGGATCTCTTTGCACAAGAGACCGCAAACGGTGGCGTACTTGATATGGATACCAAGCAGGTTTCCACTATCACCTCCCACGAGGCTGGCTACATTGAAAAACCACTTGAGCAGATTGTTGGTCTCCAGACTGACAAGCCCCTCAAGCGCGCTCTGATGGTAGACGGCGGCGTTCGTATGGCAATGGCTGCATGCAAGGCCTACGGTTATGAAGTTGACCCAGAGATTGTTGACTTCTACACCTATCGTCGCAAGACTCACAACGCTGGTGTTTTTGATGTCTACACCGAGGACATGCGCAAATGTCGTCACTCCCATATCATTACCGGTCTGCCTGACGCATATGGCCGTGGCCGCATCATCGGCGATTATCGTCGTGTTGCTCTCTATGGTGTTGACGCTCTTATCACTGATAAGACAAATCAGAAAAACGGTACCAGCTCCATCATGGACGAGAAGACCATTCGTCATCGCGAGGAGCTCTCCGAGCAGATTCGTGCTCTCAAAGAGCTTAAGCAGCTTGGCGAGATTTATGGTTTTGATTTGAGCCGTCCTGCAGAGAACTTCAAAGAGGCTGTTCAGTGGCTCTACCTGGGCTACCTAGCAGCTGTAAAAGAGCAGAATGGCGCTGCAATGTCCATTGGTCGTAACACCACCTTCTTGGACATCTATGCAGAGCGCGATCTTGCTCGTGGCACCTTCACTGAGTCCGAGATTCAGGAGATTGTTGACCACCTGGTTATGAAGCTTCGTATGGTCAAGTTTGCTCGTACTCCTGAGTACAACGAGCTCTTCTCCGGAGACCCTCAGTGGGTCACTGAATCCATTGGTGGTATTGGTGTTGATGGCCGCTCTATGGTTACCAAGTCCTCCTTCCGCTGGCTTCGCACCCTTGAAAACATGGGTACCAGCCCAGAGCCTAACCTGACTGTTCTGTGGTCTACCAAGCTTCCAGAGGGCTTTAAGCGCTACTGCGCAAAAATCTCTATTACCACCAGCTCCATTCAGTACGAAAATGATGATCTTATGCGCGTCTATCATGGTGATGACTACGCAATTGCTTGCTGCGTCAGCTCCATGCGTGTTGGTAAAGAGATGCAGTTCTTTGGTGCTCGCGCAAACCTTGCCAAGTGCCTGCTTTACGCAATCAATGGCGGCCGTGACGAGAAGACCGGCGAGCAGATTGGTCCTAAGTACCGTGCCGTTGAGGGCGAGTACCTTGATTACGATGATGTCTTCTCCAAGTATATGGACATGATGCGCTGGCTTGCAGGCGTTTATGTCAACGCTCTTAACGCAATCCACTACATGCACGATAAGTACAGCTACGAGCGCATCCAGATGGCTCTGCACGACGAGCACGTTCATCGCTGGTTTGCAACAGGCATCGCTGGTCTTTCTGTTGTTGCTGACTCCCTCTCTGCAATCAAGTACGCAAAGGTAAGAGTTGTCCGCGATGAAACCGGTCTTGTTACCGATTACATCACTGAAGGTGACTTCCCTAAGTACGGTAACGATGATGACCGCGTTGACACTATTGCTCATGACATCGTTGAGATTTTCATGAACATGATTCGTCAGAACCACACTTACCGTGATTCTGTCCCAACCACTTCTATCCTGACCATTACCTCTAACGTTGTATATGGTAAGGCTACCGGCAACACCCCTGACGGCCGCCGCGCAGGCGTTCCTTTTGCTCCTGGCGCTAACCCAATGCACCACCGCGATACTCACGGTGCTGTTGCATCCCTGGCATCCGTTGCTAAGCTTCCATTCAACGACGCACAAGACGGTATTTCCAATACCTTCTCAATCATTCCTAATGCTCTTGGTAAGGGCTCTGACGTCTACTTCCACGGTAGCGAGCTAGACCTTGAGCACATCGACTTCTCTGATATGAATCTTGATATTCAGATTGAGAACAAGATTGATTGCGCCTGTGAGGCAGACCCATCCGCAGCTGAAGGTGCTGAGGATCGTAAATAACAAGCCCTGGCGAGAAGATCTATCTACACGTCTCTTCTCGCCAACAAACTCGTAAGGAGAAACACATGCAGTCCAACGAAGTAGCTTCCGAGCAGATTGACAACCTGGTAAACATGATTGATGGCTATGCCGAGAAGGGCGGTCATCACCTCAACGTTAACGTTTTTACTAAGGACACTCTTCTTGATGCTCAGGCACACCCAGAGAAGTATCCTCAGCTGACCATTCGCGTTTCTGGTTACGCTGTAAAGTTCAACTCCCTTACCAAAGAGCAGCAGGACGACGTTATTTCTCGTACCTTCCACGACGCTCTCTAAGGATTTCTTGTCCATGTCTTGTTCTGATACTCACATGGATCTCAATGACCCGCTCACAGTTTGTGGGCGGGTCCACTCTATTGAGACCTTCGGTACTGTAGATGGCCCTGGAACTCGCCTGGTTGTATTTACCCAAGGGTGTCCCATGCGCTGCGCCTATTGCCATAACCCAGATACCTGGCAATTTGGTATTGGAACAGAAACATCAGTAAAAGAAATTCTTGCCACCTTTAACCGTAATAGAGCTTTTTATAGAAACGGTGGAATTACGGCTACTGGTGGCGAACCACTCGCTCAGCCTGAATTTATCGGTGCTCTGTTTGAGGCAGCTCATAATGACCCGCAAGGACGCATTCATACCTGTCTTGACTCTTCTGGCGTTGCGTATAATCCAGAAACTCCAGAAAAATTTGAGCGCGTTCTAGATAACACTGATTTAGTGCTCCTTGATATCAAGCACTCTGATCCAAAGGGCCATATTAGTCTTTGCGAAGTTGGCTCAGAAAGACCACTTGCGTTTGGCGATGAACTCAATCGTAGAGGCATTAAAGTTCTTATCAGACATGTTGTAGTGCCTGGAATTACTGATTCACCAGAAGAACTTGCTGGCGTTGGTAGAATCATTGCTCACTGGGATAACGTTATTGGATTAGATATACTTCCCTATCACGTGATGGGCGTAAAAAAGTATGAAGAGCTAGGCATCCCTTACAAACTTGCTGGCACTCCTGCCATGGACGGCAAAAAGATTCCTGAGCTGCGCAAGCAAGTCCTTATCGCCCGTTCCCTTGAACGCAAAAAGCTTGGAAAACAGTAGATGTTATATACATTTACTTAGATAATCTTTTACCGAAATACTATATATTGTAAAAAATTACAAATAAGAGTAAAGTTCTTACAAAGTAGCAC
>JABZHU010000112.1:0-4287 GCA_015258705.1 Atopobium sp.
TGTAGAGAGAGTCAATAAGAGCTAGCTGAACAATTCTTGATGCCAGAGACTCTGATCTAAAAGAGGTTTCCTCTGAGATGGTCAGTAACGTGACATCCGCTTTTCTCGCCAGAGGAGAATTTCTATCACTTGTTATAACTAAAATGCGACCGCCAATTTGCTGGAATAAATCGGCAAGCTGAATAGCTTCTTTGCATCTACCAGTGTGAGAGAAGATGATTGCGCAGTCGTCCTTTGTGGCCCGGCTGGCCTCCATGAGTTGCAGGTGATAATCGGACGCGTATTTTACGTTGAGAGGCGATCGGAGCAGCTTGTGGTAGGCGTCTGCAGCAATAATATTGCTTCCACCAAGTCCAAAGAGAAATACAGTTTTGCTTGAGACAATCAAGTTAACTGCATCTTCAAGATTCTCGGACTCAAGCATCTCTTTAGTGTGACTGAGGGAATCAATTGAGGAGTTAAAAACACTGATAGCCACACCTAGTGGGGAAGAGGTATCGGAGATGTTTTCATGGATTGAGATTGCGGGATCAAATTCTTCGGAAATCAGCGCATTGTGAAAATCCTTAAAGCCTGAATAGCCGAGCTTTCTAGTGAATTTAAAGATTGTGGAGTCAGCCATTCCAAGAGTCTGTGCCATCTCATTAATGGTCATCTGCGAAGCTGTGCGTGAGTGAGAAGAAATATAGGAAGCAATCATTTTTTCTTTTTTTGAGAGTGAAGACTCAAACGATTTCAGCCTTACACGGTATGAAGACTCCATGAGATTCTCCTCAAATCAAAGCTAAACGATGAAATAAGACACCTTCTACTTTAAAAAATTTACCACTAAAAGAAAAGAAAAAATTTTTTCTTTTTTAATATTGACTAGTAGAAAATTATTTTTATAGTAATTCATACGGAAAGTTCGTCGAGAGAAGGAACATGAAAGTTGGATTAGTCGGACTGGGAAAGATGGGCTTCAATCTTGCCTTAAATCTCAAAGACAACGGAGTAGAAGTCAAAGGTTTTGATGTTTCCGACGATGCCCGTCAGGAAGTAGAAAAGCACGGTATTTCCTCTGTTCAGTCCTTAGCAGAGCTTGTTGAGGTACTGGAGACGCCAAGAGTCATTTGGATAATGGTTCCTTCTGGAGAGGCAACTGAGTCAACAATTTCTCAGGTTCTTCCACTGCTTGAAAAGGATGACATCCTTATTGATGCAGGTAACTCAAACTACAAGGATTCCATCAGACATGGAGAAGAGGCTGCTAAACTCGGCGTAAGATTCCTTGATCTTGGTACCTCTGGAGGCACTTCGGGTGCTCGCTATGGTGCTTGCTTGATGGCTGGTGGAGACCAGAGTGCTTACGAGTATCTCAAGGATGTTTTTGAGTCCGTTGCTGTTAAAAATGGTTGCGACTATGTGGGCCCCGCAGGCGCTGGACACTTTATGAAGATGGTCCATAACGGAATTGAATACGGAATGATGGAGGCAATTGGCGAAGGTTTTGCTGTTATGCAAAAAGCCCCATTCGATTATGACTTGACTCAGGTTGCTCGCAACTGGCAAAACGGTTCCGTTATTCGTTCTTGGCTGATCGATTTAATTGAAGAGCAGCTCAGAGTGCATCCTAACCTTAAGGACTTCAAGGGTATTGTTGATGCATCTGGCGAGGCTAAGTGGACAGTTGAAGCTGCTCTTGCAGAGGATGTTCCAGTACCAGTAATTGCTCAGTCGCTGTTTGAGAGAAATGCATCAAAGCTTGGCGAGGAGAACTTCTCCAATAAGGTTACCGCAGCTCTCCGCAATGGCTTTGGCGGCCATGCATATGTAGCAGAGGAAGCCTAGTATGGGTGAGAATATTTCTCAGCTGCAGATTCATCCAGAAGATCTTCAGTTTCATGTTGAGGCAAAAGACTGGGAAGATGCGCTTAAAGTAGCTGCAGCTCCATTGGTAAAGCGCGATGCAATCACCGATGTATATATTGATGAGATGATTGCGGCAATTCACGAGCTGGGACCTTACATTGTCCTTGCTCCTGGCCTTGCACTTGGTCATTCTCGCCCTAGTGATGCAGTTCACCAGACAGCAATTTCAATTGCAACACTTGCACAGCCAATCGAGTTTGGCAGCAAGCACAATGATCCTGTGGATATCGTTGTTATTTTGGCAGCAAAAGATGACGAGTCTCATATTGAACTTCTTCAGAAAATCGTAATTTTCTTCAATAGTGAGGCAAATTTTGATTTGCTTCGTTCTGCGAGAACGGAAGAAGACGCACTAAACGTTTCAAAAGTTATTAATGGGGAGGCATAGTATGGACATCTTGAACGTTTTTGTATTTCAGCTTTTTACAAATCAAACCATTTTTATGGGTTTACTTGCTCTTGTGGGACTTTTACTTCAACGTAAAAAGTTGCCGCAGGTAATCGATGGCGTTGTTAAGACGGTCATTGGTCTTCTTGTCCTTTCCTCTGGTGCAGGAATTATCTTTAGTTCTCTGTCTGAGGTAGTTACTGCATTAAATAACAGCCTTGGAGTTGCAGGTACTCTTCCTATTAACGATGCAGCTGGTGCAATGGTTCTCTCTATGGAGGGTTTTAGCAGGAATTCCGTACTGATTTTCCTATTTGCATTCTTGCTTCACCTGGTCATTGTTAAGTTGGTTCCTAACAACAACTTTAAGAATGTGTATCTAACAGCTCACCTTGCACTTTTCCATGCATGCTTCATGGCTATTACACTTCCAGGAATTCTGAACACTGATGACAGTGTTGTGATTATTGCAGTTGGCTCTATTCTCAACGCACTTTATTACGCACTTTCTCCAGCAATTACCAGAAAGCTTGCAAAGGAGTGGACGCAGGATGCAATTACTCTTGGTTTTATGGACCAGGTAGGTTCTGTTGTTGCCCACTTTGTTGGTAAGTTTGTTGGTTCCTCTAATCCAGATGAAGACGCAGATAAGCTGAAGCTTCCTGAGTGGGCATCTATGTTTAGGGACAACACTGTAGTTTTGTTCTTCCTGATGCCAATCATCTTTGTTGGAATGGGACTTGCAGTTGGTCAGGAGGGTATCGAGGCTCTATCTGGTACTGGTCCTGAGGCTACTAACTGGATTTTGTGGCTGGTTATTCGTGCGTGGACCTTCTCTGCAGGTATTGTCATCCTGCTTCAAGGTGTCCGTATGTTTGTTGGTTCTATTGTTCCTGCATTTAAGGGTATTTCTGACAAGTTCCTTCCTGGTGCTGTTCCAGCTCTGGATGCTCCAACGTTCTATCCATTCTCTCCAATGGGCGGTATGTTTGGCTTCCTTGGATCTTCAATCGGTGCAATTCTTGTCTGCATTTTGACCATTGTTCTTCATGCTCCAGTTATTGTCTTCCCAAGCCCAATCATCATGTACTTTGACGGTAATGTCATGGGCGTCTTTGGTAACAAGGCTGGTGGATGGAAGGGTGCTCTTGCAGCAGGCCTGGTAACTGGTGCAATCACTTCTGCAGCAGCTATCCTGTTCTATCCACTGACAGGCGTTATGTTTGGCTCTGGCGTTACCTGGTCTAACATTGACTACGCACTGGTATGGATGCCTTTGATGTATCTGCTTAAGGCCATTAGAATGCTTGTACTTGGTGCATAACCAGTCCTTTTAGGAGTTAATAATGAAACTTGTTGCTGTATGTGGTTTTGGCGTTGGATCTTCAATCATTGCCAAAATGAATATTGAGAGCATCCTTCAGAAGAGGAACAGGGAAGATATTGTTGTTGAGACTATCGACTTAGGTAGCGTACAGGGTGCCGATGGCGATTATTACGTCACAACCAATGAGCTCTTTGACAACTTCCCTGATGGAATTAAAGAGCGCACCATTGTACTGAATAACTTTATTGACCTAGCAGCCATTGAAAGCGCGCTAGAAGAGCGAATTGGTCTGTAGACACTCAACGGTTTTGCTTTCTTAAGGCACTCGTTAATCGGGTGCCTTTTTTGTTCGAAGCTGTTCCGCACCGCCCTTCTCCACCTACCGACAAAACGACACCGTTCATGTGAACCCCATCTGTTTGGACAGGTGGGGTTTCTCGTCAGGTTTTTATAAAGAATGGCTTTGTCTTTAAAGGCAATAATTGCTTTTACTATATGATTCTATCCTGTGATTTACATCGTTATTTTAGGAGATACGCCGGGGACTGTATGAATGTAGCGCAAGGTCTAGAGAAGAAGCTTATGCCAATGGCAGAGTTGGTGAGTAAGAATAAATATCTTCTTACTATGCGCGACTCGTTTGCCATGCTCATGCCAATCC
>JABZHU010000113.1:0-4272 GCA_015258705.1 Atopobium sp.
ATAGCAGCATGATCAAGAATCAACTTTCTACACAGGTGCCGTTATTTAACTTATTGATGTAACAAGCTGAACATTCAACGTTCTTCTCGCCGCTCTTGGTTTTAGAGAGTCTTTTTGATTCTTCAGGATTTTCTTGCGACAAAAATCGGAAAGCTGTGAATGGTACACTTAGCACTCAGTTTCTAGAAAGGTCTTTCATGCAAAGTTCTTCGTATAAATCAAAACAAATGATTGTCATTCGTCGCGATCTCAAGATGCGTAAAGGAAAGATCGCTGCTCAGGCTAGCCATGCATGTGTTGAAGCCACACTAATGGCACTTGCAAAAGAGCGTCGACTTGATCAGGTTCGTGTCACTGATGATCAGAATTGGGTCTATTTAGACCATGCTGACGAAGATACCTCTGCAATCACTAACTGGTTTGATGCTGGCGTTGCAAAAGTATGTGTCTACGTTGATTCTGAAGAAGCGTTGCTTGAGCTTGCTGTCGAAGGAAAAGCTCGTGGTTTTGTCGTGGCCCTTATTAGGGACGCGGGCTTTACCGAGTTCCATGGAGAACCAACATTTACCTGTCTGGCGTTTGAGCCACTGGCCGCAGAAGATATTGATCCGTTAACGGGCGAGCTGCCTCTGTACTAGCGAGAATACCTACATCAAGAAGGTATGGCTCATAACCTCGTCAAAGATAGTGGTAACTACAAACATACCAATTGAGGCATAAAGGATTGCGGCTTGCCACGAAAGGTGATTGGTCTCGATTTTTGAAATACGAGGATCAAGCTTTCCTTCTTTAAGGCTGATGGGGTCATCAATATCGCGCGTAAAGCCCATCTGACGGTCCTCGTACTCTTTTCCGCTAAAGAGCAGGCCAACGCCGCAAGCAATAATTCCCAAAGAAGAAATGACGTACATAACACGGCGCACCCAGTCGATGCCCGTAAACATATCCATACCACTGGTAAAGTACGCAAATGCAAAGATAACAGCACTCATTCCAGCTGCTGTAAGACAACCATAACCAAATGCACGCAAGGCACTCAGTGCCAGCTCTTTGAACTTCTCGCCACGAGAAGGTGTTTGTGAAAACTTGCTATCCATACACAACTCCTTGGTTGTTTATTTGTTTTCTGTATAGCTTATAGCGTATAGGAAGTCTGCGCTTGATGATACAATTTCTACAGTAAATCTTGGCAGGAGGACGCATGCGTATCGGCTTTGATAACGAGAAGTACATCACTATGCAGGCGGATCGAATCCACCAGCGTATCAGTGAATTTGGCGGCAAGCTCTACCTTGAGTTTGGCGGTAAACTGCTCGACGACAACCACGCTTCTCGCATCCTCCCTGGATTTGCTCCAGATGCAAAAGCTCAGATGCTTCAGCAGCTTGCTCACGAGGCAGAAGTGGTTTTTGCCATCAACGCAAACGACATTGAAAACGGTAAGCGTAGAAGCGATATTGGCGTTACCTATGCCGACGACGTGCTGAGGCTTATGGATATCTTCCGTGCTCGCGGCCTTGCTATTGGCGGTGTTGTCATTACGCAGTACTCTGGCCAGCCAAAGGCAAAGGCCTATCGCGCGCGCCTAGAAAACATGGGTATTGCTGTATACCGCCACTACCCCATTGAGGGCTACCCCTCCAATATTGACCTTATTGTCTCGGCGGAGGGCTACGGTAAAAACGAGTACGTAAAGACTACGCATCCTCTGGTAGTTGTAACAGCACCTGGTCCTGGCTCAGGCAAGCTTGCTGTCTGCCTCTCGCAGCTCTACAACGAGAACGCCCGTGGAGTCCGCGCAGGTTATGCAAAGTTTGAGACGTTCCCTGTTTGGAACCTTCCGCTCAAGCACCCCGTAAACGTTGCCTACGAGGCAGCTACAGCAGACTTGGGCGACAACAACATCATCGATCCCTATCACCTTGAGGCTCACGGCAAGGTTACCGTTAACTACAACCGCGACGTTGAGGCTTTTCCTGTGCTCAAGGCCATGATGGAAAAAATCGCAGGTACCAGCCCGTATCAGTCTCCAACCGATATGGGTGTCAATATGGTTGGCAACTGCATTATTGATGATGAGGTTTGCCAGGAAGCTTCCAAGGCAGAGATTGTACGCAGGTGGTTTAGGGCTGCCGAGAAACTCGAGCGTACGGGCATGGGTGAGCGTGAACTCACAAAGATTAATCTCTTGATGAAAGACGTTAACGTTGACCAGAACTTCTCGCCAGCTCATGCAGCTTGTTTGCATAAAGCAGAAGAGACAAGAAAGCTTGCGGGCGCTATGGTTATACCTGACGGCACCATTATTACCGGCAAAACTTCGGAGCTGTTAGGTGCGCCAGCGTCGCTTTTGCTCAACGCCCTCAAATACGTAGTTGGTATTGAGAAGAAGACGTTTATTGTCTCGGATGAGGTCCTAAGACCCATTTGCACGCTAAAAGAGGACAACTTTAAGCTGGCTCGCACCAGCCTCTGCGCTGATGAGATGCTCATTGCGCTCTCTATCAGCTCAATTACCAACCCATTGGCCGGAAAAGCCGTTGATGCCACGCAACTACTCCGTGGATGCGACGCGTATTTCTCGTCAATTATTCCAAGCGATGACGAGTCCATCTATCACAAGCTGGGCATTAACGTGTGTTGCGAGCCAATTTTTGAACAAGGACATTTCTTTCACCAGTGATTTTTAACAGCTCACATAAAAGCAAGAAAACGAGAAACTCTACGACTCGTTCTAAAACTAAACATACACCTGCTTCTGCAAACGCTTCAAAACGTAAGCAGCGGGCGATGCATACACTTGAGCAAAATTCCCAGAACAATCCTGTTGTTACATGGGGGCTCATTACGCTGGCCATTGTGTTTGTGCTGGCATTGTTGCAATCGTGCCAAGGACTTTTCTCCCTCTCTTTTGACAACAATCTGATCATCAAAAACGAGGTCCCCTATGAGTGGGAAAACCTCACCTATGATGCAACAGGACGTGCGCATTATGTGGTGGACGGAGAAGAGCTCACTCGCACGGGCGTTGACGTCTCTTCTCACCAGGGTTTTATTGACTGGGAGGCCGTTGCTGCCGATGACATTCAGTTTGCCATGCTTCGCATTGGCTACCGCGGCTCCACCGAGGGTGGTATTCGCGCGGATGAACTGTTTGAGACCAACCTAAAGGGTGCGCAAAGCGCTGGTCTTGATGTAGGTGTGTACTTCTTCTCGCAGGCTATTAACGTGGAAGAAGCTCGCGAGGAGGCTGCTTTTGTTTTGCAGCAGCTAAGAGAGGCAGGAGTTACAAAGCTTGCGCTTCCTGTTGCGTTTGACCTGGAGCCTTCTCCCGATTACAGCGGTCGCGCCGACAACCTTTCCCCCGCAGAAACTAACGCTATTGCACGTGCGTTTTGTACCACCATTCAAGAAGCGGGATATCGCGTTATTGTCTATGGCAATAAAGTTGATTTGAATCGCTTTGACCTGGTCTCGCTTGACGAGCCTATTTGGCTGGCACAATACGTTGATCAACCAGACGTAAACTTTAACTTTTTGATATGGCAATACACCTCAACAGGACAAGTTGATGGCATTACCGGTTCAGTTGATTTGAATTTGGACTTCTCACGCGTCTCTACAAGCAAGAGCCCAAAGTAGAGCTCACACGCCCGCAGCCGCTAGTCGCGTCCGCAGGAGCGTCCGCGGGGTGCGTCCGCAGCTCGTAAGGCTATCCGACCTTAACAGAGCCAGTCAGCGTAACGGTAGGATCAAGCGCCTGAGCGTGAGCAAAAGCTCCTCCTGGACTGCATGAGCTTACCAGCGTAAACACTACCCACAGAATAATGGCCGCAAGCAGAACCGCCAGTGCCACACGGCCCAGCTTCATGCGAGAAGAACGACGTCTTCTAGCCGCGTATGCTGCCTGAGCTTCATCTCTGGGGTTGAGCGTACCATAGTGATTGCCGTAAGCAGTTCTTGCTCGACCACGTGCACGGGCGGCATCTGCTCGGGCATGGTTAACAGGATTAGTTGGGCGATCTTGCGTCATCCTACGCTGCGCCTGTGCACGGCTTCCAACAGCTGCGTGACGACCTCGTACCTCACGTGGAGAAGTAGAAGATTCCCCATTACGAGAGACAGTAGGTGGAACTTGAGCTGGACGCTTTTTCTTACCAAAACCAAAGAGGTTATTCTCTGCCATCAACAATCCTTGCTAAAAGATTCGTTTACCGAAAAAAAGAATACACCGACTTTGCTTTTCTCGCCCTGAAAAGCATCTATCCCGTT
>JABZHU010000114.1:0-4263 GCA_015258705.1 Atopobium sp.
TTTCAGCGTCATGTATACGTCTTTTTAACAGATTATCCGACTTAGGTGTGTTTTGCACTGCCTCCCATTTCTCGTGTCCAAGAAATGGGAGGCAGTTCACTGCGGGCTGGATGGGTTTCTCGCCTTGTGGTCTTGAACTGCGGGTTTCTCGCCTTGGATTTGATACAGAAAAAGACGTGAGAGCTTGTCCCTCACGTCTTTCTTGTTAGCTTGATTTGTGTACACGTAAAACTTATTTGAGCAGCTTATTTACTCGCTGAACTCGAGGAATGCACGATATCCGCGATATGCCTCAAAGATGTCGGCCTTGTTTGCAATCTCCCAAGGTGCGTGCATGGAGAGAACAGGAACGCCGCAGTCGATGACGTGCATGCCATATTTAGCAAGCATATATGCGATAGTTCCGCCGCCACCAGCGTCAACGCGACCAAGCTCAGCGGTCTGGAACTGAACGCCGGCGTTGTCCATAATGCGACGAATCAGCGCAACGTACTCAGCATCAGCGTCGTTGGAGCCAAACTTGCCGCCACTACCAGTGAACTTGTTGAATGCAAGGCCGTGGCCCATGATAGCGGAGTTCTTGATTTCAAAGCTGCCCGTAAAGCTAGGGTCATAACCAGCAGAAACGTCGCTGGAGAGCATGTAGGAGTTGGCCATGCAGCGGCGCAGGGAAAGTGGAGACTCAAAACCAGCAAGTGCCAGGACCTCTGCCATGATGTTCTCAAAGAAGAGGGAGTTCATGCCAGTAGCGCCAACGGAGCCAATCTCTTCCTTGTCGGTCAGGATGGTGACGGAGGTACGCACAGGAGTGTCGCACTCAAGCTGCGCAATCAGGGAAGGGTAGGAGCAGCTGCGGTCGTCGTGACCATAGCCCAAGATCATGGAGCGGTCAAAGCCCATGTCACGAGCAGGACCTGCAGGAACAATCTCAAGCTCAGCGGAGAGAAGGTCTGCTTCCTCAATGCCGTAGAGGTCCTTCAGGATATTGATGACGTTAGTCTTAACAGCTTCCTTTGGCTCATCGCCCTCTGCATCAGCGGGTTTCTCGCCATTCTGGCCCCAAACAAGTGGACGATTGCCAACAATAAGATCCAGCATCTCGCCCTCGATGACCTTGGAAGCAGTCTTTCCAAGCTGCTCAGCGCTCAAGTGGATGAGAAGGTCGGAGATGCAGAAAACAGGGTCAGTTGGATCCTCGCCAACGCATACGTTTACGACGCTACCGTCTTTAAGTGCAAGAACGCCATGAATTGCCAGAGGAATGGTGACCCACTGGTACTTTTTGACGCCGCCGTAGTAGTGGGTGTCAAGGGTAGCAAGCTCGTTGCGCTCCTCAAGAGGGTTCTGCTTGACGTCCAGGCGAGGGGAGTCGATGTGAGCACCAAGAATGTTCAGACCCTCTTCTAGGGACTTGGTACCAATCTGAACAAAGATGACGGACTTGCCGCGAATGTCTGCATAGACTTTATCGCCAGCCTTGAGGGTTTTACCTGCAGCGATGGCGTCAGAAAGCTTAACGTAACCTGCTGCTTCGGCAAGCTTGATAGCGCTTGCGGCGCACTCGCGCTCAGTCTTGTTCTCGGAGATAAACTTTCTGTAGCCCTCGGTAAACGACTGAAGTTTGTCCAGGTCTTCCGAGGTGTACTTTTTCCATGCGTTTGTGGTTTCCATACCCATCCTTTCTGCAGCAAGCTCTGTGTGAGCTGCTGTTTGTTGTTGCTGTTAGTCGTACCGCGGAGGCAGCGCTGGCAAGTGTGTCGGTAGTTGCTGCGACGGCGGCTGTGACGGTAGTTGCTGCGACCGCGACTTAGTTGCCACCGTTGGAGCTGTTTGAGCCAGAACCACTGGATCCGCTGCTAGAACTATTACCAGATCCAGAGTTCTGATTGGAACCAGAATTGCTGTTTGAGCTGCCCGTTCCGGAGTTGTTACTAGAAGAATTACTCTCAGACGAGTTGCTTGAGCTGCTAGAGTCGCTGGTCTTTTCCGAACTAGACGAGCTGTCGGAGCTGGTGGTCTCTGATTTCTTGGAGTCAGTACTCTCCGAAGAGGAATCCTTGGAATCAGTGGACTTGCTTGACTCGTCGGTCTTCTCGCTTGAAGAGCTGGAATCGTCTTTTTTATCCGTCGAATTGCTGGTATCCGTAGTTTTTTCCGTCACAACTGGGGTTGTGCTGACCTTTGGTCCCAAGCCAGATCCGTCGGTGATATAGCTGAGGAACATTGCATAAAGAATGACGGCAGAAATGGTAAAGATAATTGAAATAATGGTCACGATAGTCAGCGCTCTTACGCGCTTGCGAGAAAGCTGTGTCGTGCGATTTACCTGCGAAGACTGTCCTGTGCGAGAGTCAGCGCTGGAATAATAATCGCGAGAAGGTGCATATTGTGCTCGAGGCATATATTGTGTGCCTTCAAGCGTTGTTTGGTTGCTGTTTGGATATGCCTGCTGGATATATTCATCGTTGTCGCCAGCGCGGAACTTATGCGTGGAGCGTCTGATAACGTTCTGGTAAATCTGCGAAGCAAGCGCCGAGGCAGCAGCACCAACGGCCACTCCAATAATCGAGCCTGCAATACCAATCTGGTTTGACAGTACAAACGCGGTCACCGCGGCAAGCGATGTTGCCAAAATCTGGGTAATCGAGACGTCCTTAAGAAGGCCGGGTTTCTCGTTTGTTGCCTCATCTGTAGGCTGAGCAGGCGAAGCTAATCGAGTTTTGTCTGCATCAAAGTGCTTATAGCTCACAAGATGCTCCTTTCTTCGAACTGATAGCCTACCTCATTTTTGTGAAGATGTAATGTTTCGTCGCTAAATCGCAACATCAGCTGGCGAGAAATCCTGTCTAGTTGTCGCCAATGCGACGGTTCCGTAATGTTTCTGCAGCGCGGGTTTCTCGCCTGAGCGCGCATCGGGGTTCTCGCCCGAGAACGCGCCGGATTTCCCGCGATGTTTGTTAAAAACGACCGCATCAAAGGTGATGAAACAAGGTATCATTTATATGTATCAGTTTTCCGTCAAACGGAGGTTTAGCATGCTTGTAAGCGCAAAAGCCATGCTCCAGAGTGCCGAGAAGGGCCACTATGGCATCGGCGCATTCAACGAGAACAACCTTGAGTGGACCGCAGCAATCCTTGATGCAGCAGAAGAGCTTCAGTCTCCTGTCATCATTCAGTGCACCAGCGGCGCAGCAAAGTGGCAGGTAAGCTACCGCGTTGTTGCAGACATGGTTCGTCGTCTTGTTGAGGACAAGAACATCACCGTACCAGTTGCTCTTCACCTTGACCACGGTTCATATGAGGATGCATTCAAGTGCATCGAGGCTGGATTTACTTCCATCATGTACGATGGTTCTCACGAGCCTGATTTTGAGACCAACCTTAAGCGCACCGAAGAGGTCGTAAAGGCAGCTCACGCAAAGGGCATTTCTGTTGAGGCTGAGGTCGGCGGCATCGGCGGCACCGAGGACGGCGTAACCGCTAAGGGCGAGCTTGCTGATCCTGAGCAGTGCGCAAAGATTGCTGACCTGGGCGTTGACTTCCTTGCATGCGGCATCGGCAACATTCACGGTATCTACCCAGCTAACTGGGAGGGCCTCTCCTTCGATCAGCTCAAGGCTATCAAGGAGCGCGTTGGCGATCTTCCACTTGTTCTTCACGGTGGTACCGGTATTCCTGTAGAGCAGGTTCAGAAGGCTATCTCTATGGGCATTTCCAAGATTAACGTCAACACCGATCTTCAGCTTGTCTTTGCTGAGGCAACCAAGAAGTACGTTGAGGCTGGCCTTGTCGACGACGGCAAGGGCTACGATCCTCGTAAGCTTCTGAAGCCTGGTCGCGAGGCAATCATTGAGCGCACCAAGGAGCTCATCCGCGAGTTTGGTTCCGACGGTAAGGCTTGGAACTAACCGCAGCATACGCTGAACGTGCGGGCGTTGGCACGTTGATGCGACGATGCGACGCACGCTCGCAGCTAGTTGAAGCAACGGACCTGGATTTTCTCCAGGTCCGTTTTTTGTTGGACTGGCATGTGCGAAAGACGTGCACCCAGCACGTTCTTCTCGCGAGGGGTGGTTGATGTGTTTGATGCGAGTTATAATGCGCGCCTGAAAAGTGAAAAGATTCTGTGGATTTTGCCTAAATTCGTCAAAGAGTCTGTGGATTTGCCTGATTTTGTCAAAGATTCTGTGGCCGTTTTACAGATTCTTTTAACTTTTTAGGCAACTTTTATACAAGGAAGATTAGATTTTCGCGCCTCAGTGC